>CAISYQ010000335.1 GCA_903889735.1 uncultured Methylibium sp. | reverse complement strand
CGGGATCTGAACAAAGTTGAAGTACCACAGCAAGCCGATCCACATCACGCCCGACATGACGTGCAGCCAGCGGATCACGAGCGCGCCCCAGGCATGCCCGAATTCGACATGTCCGACCCCCACGATGATCAGAACCAGCAACACCACGCCTGCAGCGACAGTGCGGCCCAAGGATTGAAGAATCGCGCCCATTGTTTACCTCTCGGATTGATTTGACGACTGAAAACTATAGCGCCTGCGGTCTTGCGCCCACTCGGGCCCCGGCATGAACTCAGCGGGCGAAGGTCTCCGCGGGTATCGGCCCGCCGGGCCTGCCGCCTGCGGGGACGCCAGTCAAGGGCGAAACGGCGCGCCGCTGATCGTGTCGCCGGCCGCCACGGCGCGCTTGGCGAACCAGCCCTGGTTCATTTCCAGTGCGTAGCGCACGGGCGAAGCCGAGCAATGCTGCTCGAGAGCCTGTGGCTGCATGTCCGCGATGTTGACCACGCGCCCGTCGTCGGCGAGGAAGGCGATGGACAGCGGCAGCAGGGTGTTCTTCATCCAGAAGCACTGCACGCCGGGCTGCTCGAACACGAACAGCATGCCCTCGTTCGGACCCATCTGGCGCCGGTTCATCAGTCCGGTGGCGCGCTGCGGGGGCGTCTTCGCGAGCTCGGCGACGATCAAGTGCATGCCAGCCTGCAGCTGAACGGCCGGCAGCCTTTGCGGGGCATCCTGGGCGCGGGACTCGCTGGCGAGCGAGATCAGCAAGGCCAGGATGGTGAGCAGTGCAGGCATGGGAGCAGGAAGGGGCATGGCGGGGTCCTGGCGTGAGGTGCCGAATCTAACGCAAGGCGCGGGCCGCCCCTCGCTAGAATCTCGGCTCCCAGGCCCCACAGCCTGAACCGCTTCACCGAACGGAGATTCGATTCCATGTACCAGCACATCAAGGTGCCCGCGGGCGGGCAGAAGATCACGGTCAACACCGACTTCTCGCTCAACGTGCCCGACCAGCCGGTCATCCCCTACATCGAGGGTGACGGTACGGGCTTCGACATCACGCCGGTGATGATCAAGGTCGTCGATGCCGCCGTCGAGAAGAGCTACGGTGGCAAGCGCAAGATCCACTGGATGGAGATCTACGCGGGTGAGAAGTCCACCCAGGTCTACGGCCCCGACGTCTGGCTGCCCGAGGAGACGCTGACCGTGCTGCGGGACTACGTGGTGTCGATCAAGGGCCCGCTGACCACACCGGTCGGGGGTGGCATTCGCTCGTTGAACGTGGCGCTGCGCCAGGAGCTCGATCTCTACGTCTGCCTGCGCCCGGTGCGCTACTTCCCCGGCGTTCCCTCGCCGGTCAAGGAGCCCGAGAAGACCGACATGGTCATCTTCCGCGAGAACTCGGAAGACATCTATGCCGGCATCGAGTTCGAGGCCCAGAGCGACAAGGCCAAGAAGCTGATCAAGATCCTGCAGGAGGAGTTCGGGGTCAAGAAGATCCGGTTCCCCGAGACCTCGGGCATCGGCATCAAGCCGGTGTCGCGCGAGGGCACCGAGCGCTTGGTGCGCAAGGCCATCCAGTACGCCATCGACAACGACAAGCCCAGCGTGACCATCGTGCACAAGGGCAACATCATGAAGTACACGGAAGGGGGCTTCCGTGACTGGGCCTACGGCCTGGCTCAGTCCGAATTCGGCGCCCAGCTCATCGACGGCGGGCCCTGGTGCAAGTTCAAGAATCCGCGCACCGGCCGCGAGATCACCGTCAAGGACTCGATCGCGGATGCCTTCCTGCAGCAGATCCTGCTGCGCCCGGCTGAGTATTCGGTGATTGCGACGCTGAACCTCAACGGCGACTACATCTCCGACGCCCTCGCTGCCCAGGTGGGCGGCATCGGTATCGCGCCGGGTGCCAACCTGTCGGACTCGGTGGCGATGTTCGAGGCCACCCACGGCACGGCGCCCAAGTACGCCGGCAAGGACTACGTCAATCCGGGCTCCGAGATCCTCTCGGCCGAGATGATGCTGCGCCACATGGGTTGGTCGGAGGCGGCGGACATGATCATCAGCTCGATGGGCAAGTCCATCCTCTCCAAGAAGGTCACCTACGACTTCGCGCGCCTGCTCGAGGGGGCCACGCAGGTCAGCTGTTCGGGTTTCGGCCAGGTGATGATCGACCACATGTGAGTGGGCCCGGCCAGGCAAGGGGCCACCGGCAAGCGCAGCGGCCCCAACCTCCGCCCAACAAAAAACCCGCCAGATGG
>CAISYQ010000334.1 GCA_903889735.1 uncultured Methylibium sp. | reverse complement strand
GGCCAGCCTGGTGCCGGCCTGGCGCGCCTACCGCCTGTCGCTGGCCGACGGGCTCTCGCCGCCGGTGTAGGGGGCATGATGGCGGCTGAGCGGGGCCGGGCTCGTGCGGCCGCAGCGGTCCAGGGGACGAAGCGATGAAGGACGGAATGAAGCAGCACCGATCGGACCGCAGCGCGGCCGTGCAGGCCACCGCGCCCAAGCTCACGCCGCCGTTGATGCGCCGGCGTGCCCTGCTCGCCGGCGCCGGTGTTTGGGTGATGGGCTCGGTGGCCTGGGCGCCGCTCGCAGTGGCGGCCGACGGCGCGCGCGAGAACAGCTGGGACGAGCTGGTGCCCAAGGGCTGGGACCCGATGGCCGGCATCAAGCGGCCGCCCGGCCTGGGCCTGATGAACGACGCCGATCCGCGCGTGCTGGAGATGATGCGCGAGCTGCGTGAGGTCTGGGACACGGCGCCCACCCGCGACGATCTCGACGGCAAGCCCTTCCGGCTCAGTGGCTATGTCGTGCCCCTGGAGCAGGTCAAGGGCGAGCTGAAGGAATTCCTGCTGGTCCCTTATTTCGGCGCCTGCATCCACACCCCGCCGCCGCCCGCCAACCAGGTCGTTCACGTGTTCCCGGCCAAGGGCCTGAAGGGCGTGCGCTCGATGGACGTGGTCACCGTCAAGGGCCACCTGCGCGCCGCGCGCGGCGACTCCGCGATGGGCGCCAGCGGCTACCGCATCGAGGCGGCGGTGGTCGATCCTTATGTGGCGCCGGCCAGGTGAGCCTCGATCGGCTGGTTGCAGGCCACGCGCTGTCGCGGGAGTGCGATCACCGAGTGGATGAACCTGAATCGCATGGACCGAGCGCCCGAGCCGAATGCCCTCTTCACGGATGTGGATCCAGAATTCGCACCACCCATCGCCGGAGACCCACCCCATGAAACCCCATCGCATCGCGGTCATCGCCGGTGACGGCATCGGCATGGAAGTCATGCCCGAGGGGCTGCGCGTGCTCGAGGCCGCCGCGCAGCGCTTCGGCATTGCGCTCGAGTTCGAGTCCTTTGACTGGGCCTGCACCGCCTACTGGCAACGCACCGGCGCCATGCTGCCCACCGACTGGGCGGCGACGCTGTCGGGCTTCGACGCGATCTACTTCGGCGCGGTCGGCTGGCCGGCGGTGGTGCCCGACCATGTCTCGCTGTGGGGTTCGCTGCTGAAGTTCCGGCGCGACTTCGACCAGTACGTCAACCTGCGCCCGGTGCGCTTGCTGCCAGGTGTGCCTTCGCCGCTGGCCGGCCGCCAACCCGGCGACATCGACATGCTCATCGTGCGCGAGAACACCGAGGGCGAGTATTCCTCAGTGGGCGGGCGCATGTTCGAGGGGACCGAGCGTGAGTTGGTGCTGCAGGAGGCGGTGTTCACCCGCCATGGCGTGGACCGCATCCTGAAGTTCGCCTTCGAGCTGGCCCGCCGCCGGCCACGCCGCCAGCTCACGGCCGCCACCAAGAGCAACGGCATCGCGATCAGCATGCCCTACTGGGACGAGCGCGTGGCCGCCATGGCCCAGGCCTACCCGGACGTGCGCTGGGACAAGCAGCACATCGACATCCTGGCCGCGCGCTTCGTGCTGCAGCCGGATCGCTTCGACGTGGTGGTCGCGAGCAACCTCTTCGGCGACATCCTCTCGGACCTGGGCCCCGCCTGCACCGGCACCATGGGCCTGGCCCCCTCGGCCAACCTCAATCCGGAGCGGCGCTTCCCCTCGCTGTTCGAGCCGGTCCACGGCTCGGCGCCCGACATCTTCGGACGCGGCATCGCCAACCCGGTGGCCATGATCTGGTCGGGCGCGCTGATGCTCGATTTCCTCGGCGGCGCGCCGGGCCTGGCCCCGGCGGATGCGGCGCGCCATGCGCAGGCACATGACGCCATCGTCGCGGCCATCGAGCAGGTGCTGGTGGCGGGTCCGCGCACGCCGGACCTGGGCGGCACCGCGGGCACGGCCCAGGTCGGCGCTGCGGTGGCGGCGGCCCTGGCCAGGGCGGGCTGAGGCCCAGGCCGCTGAAGTCGCCCTGCTTGACCCGCGTGCTCGGCGGCTTCGGGACTTACTCGCCCGCCAGCACGAACACGCTGTCCATCGCCTCCGTGCGGACCGCGATCGTGGCCTGGTACTCGGCCGAGGCGTACCAGCGGCGGGCGGCGTCCTTGTCCGGGAACTCGATCACCACCATGACCTTGTGGCCATGCTCGCCGGACAGCACCTCCACCGGGCCGCGCGCGACGAACTTGCCGCCGAAGGCGGTGAGCGTCGGGCCCGCCGCGGCCGAGTAGGTCTGCATCTTCTCGGGGTTCTTCGGGGTCAGGTGGACAGTGACGAAGGCGCTCATGGGGATCTCCTGGGGGATGTGGTCGGTATCGGGTGTCGTTCTCGGGTGTCGTGATGGCGTGAGGTCTCAAGCGTGTGATCTCAAGCCATGCGAGCGACACTGCACAGTATCCCTGCGCACCCGGACCACGGACCGGTCCCTGCCCGAGACCCCGCTTGTCCCTCACGTGACTGACAGCCACCGCGACACTGGTTGAATACGCCGCGCCACCACGATCCCCGGAGAACCGCCATGCCCCAGCTGCTGTCCCAATCCCTCACCCTGCCCTGCGGTGCCGTGCTGCCCAACCGGATCGCGAAGGCCGCGATGACCGAGGGCCTGGCCGACGGCATGCACCGGGCCACCGACAAGCATGTGCGGCTCTACCGCCAGTGGTCCGAGGGCGGCGCCGGCCTGCTGATCACCGGCAATGTGCAGGTCGACCGCAGCCACCTCGAGCGGCCCGGCAACCTGGTGATCGACAACAACGGCGGTCTGGAGGCCCTGCGCGCCTATGCCAAGGCCGGCACCGTCGCGGGCAACCACCTGTGGATGCAGATCAACCACCCGGGCCGCCAGACCCTGCGCGACCTGCATGGCGCGCCGCTGGCGCCTTCGGCGGTGCCGCTCAAGCTGGTCGGTGACAAGTTCGCGCCGCCGCGCGCCATGACCGAGGCCCAGGTGCTCGACGTCATCCGCCGCTTCGCCCATGTGGCCGGGGTGGCGCGCGAGGCCGGCTTCACCGGTGTGCAGGTCCATGCGGCGCACGGCTATCTGCTGAGCCAGTTCCTGAGCCCCTTGTCCAACCTGCGCACCGATGCCTGGGGGGGTTCGCTGGAGAACCGCGCCCGTGTGCTGATCGAGGCGGTGCGCGCCACCCGCAAGACCGTGGGCGCCGATTTCCCGATCAGCGTGAAGCTCAACTCCGCCGACTTCCAGAAGGGCGGCTTCGACAGCGAGGAGTGCCTGACCGTGGTGCGCTGGCTGGGCGACGAGGGCGTGGACCTGCTCGAGATCTCGGGCGGCAACTACGAGCAGCCGCAGATGCTGGGCCATGGCGAGGGCGAGGCGGCCGACGGGCAGGTGGTGCGCGAGAGCACGCTGCGCCGCGAGGCCTATTTCCTGGAATTCGCACAGCAGATCCGGCCGGTGTCGAAGATGCCGCTGATGATCACCGGGGGCTTCCGCTCGCGCCAGGTCATGGAGGACGCGTTGGCCTCGGGCGCGCTCGACGTGGTCGGCATCGGCCGCCCGATGTGCCTGGATCCGGCGGTGCCGCGCAAGCTGCTCGAGGGCTCGATCGAGGCCACCTCCTCGCACGAACGCCAGCTCAAGCTCGACCCCAAGGAGCTGGGCTTCGACGCCGACCAGGCCACCATGAACCTGATCGAGGTCTTCGGCGATCTGGGCTTCTACTGCATGCAGATCATCCTGCTGGGTCACGGCCAGCCGGTCGACACCTCGATGAGCTGCTTCCAGGCCTTCCTGCGCTACCAGCAGAACGAGGCCGAGACCCTGGCGCGCCTTGAAAACTGGCAACCGGTCGCGGCCTGAGCCGCGCCCCGTCTCTCGCTCCTTTTCCGACCACCCCTGAACCCACCCGAAAGCCCCTATGGAACTTCTTCTCCACGCCCGCCTGCGCAAACCCGACCGCATGTCCAACCAGGAATTCTTCGGGGCCTGGAAGCAGGAATCCGCCGCCGTGCTGGCGGGGGTCAAGGCCGGCGTCATCAAGAGCGTCTGGAAGGTGCCCGGCCGCTACGAGGTCATCGCCATCGTCGAGGTCGAGTCGGTCGAGCAGATCGACCCGGTCACCCACAGCCTGCCGCTCTTCAAGCTGGGCCTGGACTACCTCTGCGACTTCCAATGGACCATGCTCGGCTCCTACGAGGCCTGGGCCGAGCGGCTGGACGGGCTGGCGGCGGGCTGAGGGCCAGCGGCGCGGCGCGGCGGGCGGCCAGCCCGCTGCCGCCCCGCCTCAGCCGCCGCGCATCAGGGCCTCGATCTCGTCCGGGTCCACCGGCACGCCGCGGCTGAGCAGCTCGCAGCCCTCGGGCGTCACCAGCGCATCGTCCTCGATGCGGATGCCGAGGTGCCACCAGCGCTCGTCCACATCGGGCGTGGGCCGCACGTAGAGGCCGGGCTCCACCGTCACCACCATGCCCGGTTGCAGCCGGCGCGAGGGCTTCTTCACCACGCGCCCGCCCAGGCCGTCGGGCTGATCGACCGGGTCCTCGTCCAGCGCCAGGTACTCCCCGGCGTCGTGCACGTCCAGGCCCAGCCAGTGACCGGTGCCATGCATGTAGAAGCGCCGGTAGGCGGCGCTGGCCATCACGTCCTCGGCATTGCCATGGATGGCGCGGGGCAGCAGGCCCAGGTCGAGCAGGCCCTCGCTGAGGGTGCGCACCGCCGCCCAGTGGCTGTCGATCTTGCGCACCCCGGGGCGGGTCAGGGCGATCGCCGCTTCTTGAGCGGCCAGCACCACCTCGTAGAGCGCGCGCTGGGGCCCGCTGAAGCGGCCGCCGACCGGGAAGCTGCGCGTGATGTCGCTGGCGTAGCTGCCGTACTCGCAGCCGGCGTCGATCAGGCACAGGTCGCCGTCGCGCAGTTCGGTGTCGCCGGCCTGGTAGTGCAGGATGCAGGCGTTGCGGCCGGCCGCCACGATGGAGGTGTAGGCCGGCCCGGTGGCGCCGCGGCGGCGGAACTCGTGCAGCAGCTCGGCCTCGAGCTCGTACTCGCGCAGGCCCGGGCGGCAGGCGCGCATTGCGCGCACATGCGCGGCCGCACCGATCTCGCCGGCCCGTCGCATCAGCGCCACCTCATGCCCGTCCTTGAAGAGGCGCAGCCCGTCGATCAGCGGCAGCAGGTCGCGCTGCTGGCCGGGCGCCTGCACGCCGCTGCGGCCGCGCGCCCTCACGGCCTCCAGCCAGCCACCCACCTGGGCTGACAGGCCCTCGAAGCCGATGAAGGGAAACCACACCGCCGGTTGGTTGGCCAGGCGCTGTGGCAGCACCTCGCCGAGTGCCGCCAGCGGCAGCGCCTCGTCGATGCCGAGCGCAGCCGGTGCGGCCCCGGGGCCCAGGCGCAGGCCGTCCCAGATCTCGCGCTCCTCGTCCTTGGGGCGGCACAGCAGCAGGCTGCGACCGCCGGCGTCCAGCACCAGCCAGGCGCCGGGTTCGTTGAAGCCGGTCAGGTGGTAGAAGGCGCTGTCGTGCCGGTAGGGGTGTTCGCTGTCGGCATTGCGCGTCCGCTCGGGGGCGGTGGGCAGCACCGCCACGCCGCCGCCAGCGGCACGCAGCGCCGCGCACAGGTGCTCGCGGCGGGCGCGGTAGAGGGCCGGGTCGGCGGCCGGCGCCGGGCCGGGGCCGCGGTCGACCGAGGTGGGGTCGGCAGGTGGTTGCATGGCGTGGGCGGCGTGCGTGTGAGCGGGGATGTCTGGGTGACCGCGGTGACCGGCAGGCGGTGAGGCTGGGCGCTCCTGGGCGTTTGCGGACGTTTCTGGTTACGCTCCCAGTCTAGACCGCAGAAGCCCGCCGTGGCGGCCTGCGAGACCCGCTGCCGCGGACCCCTCACCCCAAGGAAGACACCCCCATGCAATACCGCCGCCTCGGCTCCTCCGGCCTGCAGGTCAGCGAGCTCTCGCTCGGCTCCTGGGTCACCTTCCACAACCAGGTCGATGTGGCCAGCGCCAAGGCCATGCTCAGTGCCGCCTTCGATGCCGGCATCAACTTCCTCGACAACGCCGAGGTCTATGCCAACGGCCAGAGCGAGACCATCATGGGCGAGGCGCTGCGCCAGCTCGGCCGCTCGCCGCTGGACGTCGTCGTCTCGACCAAGTTCTTCTGGGGCCTGGACCGCGGCAAGGCCGGCGCGCCGCGCGTCAACGGCCAGGACACGCTCAACCGCAAGTACCTGCACCATGCGATCGAGGGCTCGCTCAAGCGCATGCAGCGCGAATGCATCGACCTCGTCTACTGCCACCGGCCCGACCCGCACACGCCCCTCGAGGAGACGGTCTGGGCCATGCACGACCTCATCCACCGCGGCAAGGCGCTCTACTGGGGCACCAGCGAGTGGAGCGCGGCCGACATCCGCAGCGCCTGGGACATCGCCGAGCGCCACCACCTGCACAAGCCGGTGGTGGAGCAGCCGCAGTACCACCTGTTCCACCGCCAGCGCGTGGAGGTGGAGTACGCGCCGCTCTATGAGGGCATCGGCCTGGGCCTCACCACCTGGAGCCCGCTGGCCAGCGGCCTGCTGACCGGCAAGTACCGCGCCGGTATCCCGGCTGGCAGCCGCGGCTCGATGGAGAACATGGCCTTCCTGCGCGACGGCCTGCTCGACGCCCGCAAGAACGCCGCCGTGGCGCAGCTCGAGCCCATCGCCGCCGAGCTCGGCGGCAACCTGGCCCAGCTGGCCATCGCCTGGGCCCACCGCAACCCGCGGGTCAGCACGGTGATCCTCGGCGCCTCGCGCCTGGAGCAGCTGCACGACAACCTGCGGGCGCTCGAACTCGCCCCCCGCCTCACGCCCGAGGTGCTGGCGCGCATCGAGGCGATCACGAAACCACTGGCCGGATAGGGTCCGGTGGGGTCGCCCTTCCAGGGCGCGGCGAGCGTGGTTGTCACAGCCGCGTCACCGTTCTTTCACACACTTCGCGGTTTTCCAAACCCCTGGAGTGATGATGTCGAAGAACTGGTTGCGCCCCACGATCCTCAGTGCCGTCTCCCTGGCCGTTCTGGTGGCCTGCGGCGGCGGCGATGACGAGCCCACGCCGGTCGGTTTGGCGGTGCAGAAGATCGGCGGCTACACCTCGCCCCTGGGCAAGTCGGCGACGCCGGCCGGCACCGTCACGGCCCAGGAAATCCCCGCCTTCGACGCCCTCAGCAAGCGGGCCTTCATCGTCAACGCCAGCCTGAGCACCGTGGACGTGCTCGACCTCAGCGACCCGACCAAGCCGGTCCGGGCGGGCGTCATCGACGTCAGCGCCCTGGGCGCCAGCGCCAACAGCGTGGCGGTCTTCGACGGCCTGGTCGCGGTGGCGATCGAGAAGAGCCCCAAGACCGACCCGGGCGTCGTGGCCTTCTACAACGCCAGCACCCTGCAGCTGATCACTTCCGTCACGGTGGGTGCGCTGCCCGACAACCTCACCTTCACGCCCGATGGCAAGCGCGTGCTCGTTGCGAACGAAGGCGAGCCCAGCGGCTATGGCACACCGCCCGCCGGCAGCACTTATGCGGACCCCGAGGGTTCGGTGAGTGTGGTCACGGTCAACCGCAGCGGCTCGGGATCGTCCCTGACCGTGGCCCCGGTGGTCGTCACGGCCGACTTCAGGGCCTTCATCGGCAAGGAAGACGAGCTGCGGGCCCAGGGCATTCGCATCTACGGCCCGGGGGCCAACGCCGCGCAGGACTTGGAGCCGGAGTACATCACCGTCAGCGCCGACGGCAAGACGGCCTATGTCACCCTGCAGGAAAACAACGCGATCGCGGTGGTCGACGTCGCCTCGGCCAAGGTCACGGCGGTCAAGCCGCTGGGCTTCAAGGACCACAACGTCGTGGGCGCTGGCCTGGACGCGAGCGATGAGGACGGTGGCACCGACACCAACAGCGGCACCGCCAAGGTCAACATCGTGCCGCGACCGGTCAAGGGCCTCTACCTGCCCGACGGCATTGCCAGCTATGCCGTCGATGGCGTCACCTACCTCATCACCGCCAATGAGGGCGACGCCCGCGCTGACTGGCCGGGCTTCAACGAGGAGACGCGGGTTCGCGCCTACTGTTCGGCGGGCCTCGACCCGGCTGCCTTCGGTGCGGACGCGGCGAAGCTGCTGTTCGACTCGGCGCTGGGCCGGCTGCGCATCACGACCACGCCCAACGGCGGCTCCACCGGCAAGAACGCTGCCGGGCAGTGCAACGAGCTGTACAGCTTTGGCGGGCGGTCCATCTCCATCTGGAAGGCGAGCGATGTCAGCCGGGTGTTCGACTCGGGTGACGACCTGGAGCAGCGCACCAAGGCCTTGACCGAGGCGAAGTTCAACGCCAGCCATGACAACGACACCCTGGACGGGCGCAGTCCCAACAAGGGCCCCGAGCCCGAGGGCGTGGTGGTGGCCCAGTTCGGCAACCGCAGCTTCGCCTTCGTGGCCTTGGAGCGCATCGGTGGCGTGGCGGTGTACGACGTCAGCAAGCCGACGGCCACCACGTTCGTGACCTACCTCAACACCCGCACCGGCGTCACCGGCGACCGCGGCCCTGAGGGCATGGCTTTCGTGCCGGCGTCCAAGTCGCCCAACGGCAAACCGCTGCTGATCGTGG
Organism: uncultured Methylibium sp.; assembly: GCA_903889735.1. Taxonomy (GTDB): domain Bacteria; phylum Pseudomonadota; class Gammaproteobacteria; order Burkholderiales; family Burkholderiaceae_C; genus Methylibium. The sequence goes on along the minus strand of CAISYQ010000334.1, from coordinate 570 downwards.
GTAACGAGGAGAGCGGCACCACGGCCGTGCTCCAGATCAACCTGAGCTACTGATCGCGCGACCCCCGGCTGCCCGGCCGGGTAGCTGGGGTGATGCCGCTCAGCCCCCGCCGCCCTTCGGGGCGGTCGGGAGCCCGGAGGCTCAGTCCTGCAGGGCCGCCCAGCGTTCGGGCGTGCCGACGTCGACCCAGGGACCGAGGTGCAGGCTGCCGCTGAGGCGGTCCTGGGCGATGGCGGCATCGAAGTGGGGCCGCAGCGCGGCGCGCTCACCGGGCCGCACGCCCTGGACCAAGCGGGCGCTCAGCAGGCCCACGGTCGAGTAGGTGTGGCCGGGGCGGTCCGAGGCCGGGTCGCGGGCCCGCACGCGGCCCTGCGGGCTCAGGGCGAAGTCGCCCAGGGGGTGCTGGGGCGGGTTGGGCACCAGCCAGAGGTGGCCGAGGTCTGCCGATTGCGCGAATTCCTGCGCGTCCTGCGCCTCGAAGCGAAAGCCCGGCATGAAGACATCGCCGGCCAGCACCCAGAAGATCTCTGACTGGAGCAGCGGCAGCGCCTGGACGATACCGCCCGCGGT
>CAISYQ010000333.1 GCA_903889735.1 uncultured Methylibium sp. | reverse complement strand
CGGCGCGCCTTCACCAGCGACTGCAGCGGCACACCCTCCTCCACCGCCAGGCCGCCATGGCCCAGCGATTTCTCGTAGTCGCGCAGCGCCGCACCCGTGTGCGAGCTCAGGTGCCGCTTCACGGCCTCGGGCGGGCCCTGACAGACCAGCTCACCGCCGGCGTCGCCGCCCTCGGGGCCGAGGTCGATGAGCCAGTCGGCGGCGCGGATGACGTCGAGGTTGTGCTCGATCACCAGCAGCGAATGGCCCGCCTCCAGCAGCTTGCGGAAGGCCCGCATGAGCTTGGCGATGTCGTCGAAGTGCAGGCCGGTGGTGGGCTCGTCGAACAGGAAGAGCGTGCCCTTGCGGGCCAGCGACTGGCGCGAGCTGGCGGCGCTCTTGGCGGCCTCGGCCAGGAAGCCGGCGAGCTTCAGGCGCTGGGCCTCGCCGCCGCTGAGCGTGGGCACCGGCTGGCCGAGCTTGACGTAGTCCAGGCCCACATCGACCAGCGGCTGCAGCGCGCGCACCACCTCGCGGTCGGCGGCGAACAGGCGCACCGCGTCGGCGATGGTGAGCTCGAGCACCTGGCTCACGTCCAGGCTCTTGCCGCCGCGCTCGACCTTGACCTCCAGCAGCTCGGCGCGGAAACGCTTGCCGTCGCAGTCGGGGCAGCGCAGGTAGACGTCGCTCAGGAACTGCATCTCCACATGCTCGAAGCCCGAGCCGCCGCAGGTCGGGCAGCGGCCGTCGCCGGCGTTGAAGCTGAACATGCCCGGGCCGTAGCCGCGCTGGCGCGCCAGCGGGGCGTCGGCGAAGATGCTGCGCAGGGTGTCGAAGGCGCCCACGTAGCTGGCCGGGTTGGAGCGTGCGGTCTTGCCGATCGGGCTCTGGTCGACGAAGACCGCCTCACTCAGCAGGTCGGCGCCGAGCAGGCGGTCGTGGGCGCCGGGGGTCTCGGTCGCCTTGCCGAAGTGGCGGGCCAGCGCCGGGAACAGCAGGTCCTGCACCAGGCTGCTCTTGCCCGAGCCCGACACCCCCGTCACCACCACCAGCCGCTGCAGGGGCAGCTCGATGGTGAGGTTCTTCAGGTTGTGCTCGCGCGCGCCCTCGACGATCAGCCGCGGCGTGCCGTCCGTCACCAGGCGCTGCAGGCCCAGGCCGATGCTGCGCCGCGCGCCGAGGTAGGCGCCGGTCATGGTGTCGGCGCGCTTGAGGTCCTCGGGCGTGCCGTCGAAGACGATGCGCCCGCCCTGGCTGCCCGGGCCGGGGCCCATGTCGATCACGCGGTCCGCGGCCAGCATCACCGCCGGGTCGTGCTCCACCACCACCAGGGTGTTGCCGGCGTCGCGCAGGCGCAGCATGGCCTGGTTGATGCGGTTCATGTCGCGCGGGTGCAGGCCGATGGAGGGCTCATCGAGCACGAACAGCGTGTTGACCAGCGAGGTGCCGAGCGCGGTGGTGAGGTTGATGCGCTGCACCTCACCGCCGCTGAGCGTGCGGCTCTGGCGGTCGAGCGAGAGGTAGCCGATGCCGACGTCGCAGAGGTACTTCAGGCGGGTGCGCACCTCATCCTGCAACAGCTCCAGGGCATCGTCGAGCAGGGTGCTGGGGAGCGTCAGCTCGTCGGCGAAGCGGCGCAGACGGTCGATGGGCAGCAGCATCAGGTCGTGCAGGCTCAGGCCCGGCAGGGCCTCCAGCTGCTCGCGGCTCCAACCCACGCCAGCCGGCATGAAGCGGCGCTGCGGCGGCAGCACGGCATCGGCACCGGCCTTGGTGCCCAGGCGCCACAGCAGCGACTCGGTCTTGAGCCGTGCGCCCCCACAGGCGGTGCAGGGCGTGTAGCTGCGGTACTTGGACAAGAGCACGCGGATGTGCATCTTGTAGGCCTTGCTCTCGAGGTACTCGAAGAAGCGGCGGATGCCGTACCACTGCTTGTTCCACTGGCCCTTCCAGTTCGGCGTGCCGTCGATCACCCAGTCACGCTGCGATTCGCTCAGCTGGCTCCAGGCGGTGTCGCGCGGGATGCCGGCCTCGCCGCCATGCTTGAGCAGGTCGGCCTGGCAGTCCTTCCAGGCCGGTGTCTGCAGCGGCTTGACCGCGCCGCCACGCAGGGTCTTGCGCGGGTCGGGCACCACCAGGCCCCAGTCGACGCCGATCACCCGGCCGAAGCCGCGGCAGGTCTCGCAGGCACCGTAGGCCGAATTGAAGGAGAACATCGCCGGCTGCGGCGCGCTGTAGCGCAGCTCGCTGTCGGGGCTGTGCAGGCCGGCGGAGAAGCGCCAGAGCGCGGGCTCGCCCTCGTCCTGCAGCGCGTAGATGTTGATGCGCCCACCGCCGCGCTTGAGCGCCACCTCCAGCGCCTCGATCACGCGCGCCTTGGGCGTGCCCTCGAGCCGGAAGCGGTCGGCGACCACATCGAGCACCTTGACCAGGGCCGCGGGCGCTGCGGTGCCGGGGGAAGCCGCCTCAGCCGCGGCCACCGCGCGCGGTTCCAGCCGCTCGGCCTGCACGCGGGTGTAGCCGCTGGCGGCCAGCCACTGCTCGATGTCGGCCGGCGTGGCCGAGGCCGGCAACTCGACCGGGAAGGTGACCACCAGCCGCTGCTGTGGCGCAGCGCGGACCTGCAGCTCGGCATGGATGGACTCGGGGTCGTCCTCGCGCACCGGGCGGGCGGTGGTCTGGTCGAACAGCTGACCAGCGCGCGCGAACAGCAGCTTGAGGTGGTCGTTGAGCTCGGTCATCGTGCCGACCGTGGAGCGGCTGGTGCGCACCGGGTTGGTCTGGTCGATGGCGATGGCCGGCGGCACGCCGTCCACCGAATCGACCGCCGGGCGGTCCATGCGATCGAGGAACTGGCGGGCGTAGGCGCTGAAGGTCTCGACGTAGCGGCGCTGGCCCTCGGCATAGAGGGTGTCGAACACCAGGCTCGACTTGCCCGAACCGCTGGGCCCGGTCACCACCGTCAGTTCGCCGGTGTGGAGATCGAGGTCGAGGTTCTTGAGGTTGTGCTGGCGGGCGCCGCGGATGCGGATCAGACCGGCGGGTCGCTGACCTTGGGGCATGGGGTTCCCGGGAGTGTGGCCCAAGATTCTAGGAGGCGGGGGAGGCTGCGTCGCGCCCCCGGCCGGGTCTCTCGCAAGGACTTTGGCCGGCCGGCGAACCCGCGCCGGCGGCGGATCTCAGCCCCGTCCCGCCAGGAAGCGGTGCCCGCGGGCCAGGTCCTCGACGCTGCGGAAACGCCCGTCGCAGCGGCGCCGCACGGCCGGCCAGAGCGTGAGCAGCAGCTCGGCTGTGGCCAGCGCATCGGCCGCGGCCTGGTGGCGCGCCAGGCAGGCGATGCCCTGCTGTTGCAGCCAGTGGTCCAGCGGGTGGTGGCGGGGAT
>CAISYQ010000332.1 GCA_903889735.1 uncultured Methylibium sp. | reverse complement strand
GTCGATCTGGCCGCGGTAATGGAGGTCGACGAAGGTCTCCACCGCCGCGACGGTGGCGTAAACCGCCCGCGGTCCGGCCAGCGCCGGCAGCGCACCGGTCAGCCAGCCCGCCCAGCGCCAGGCGGGCAGCAGGCGGCTGCGGTGCGTGGCCGGCAGGTGAGGAGCCAGGATATCCAGGTGCGAGAGTTCGGTCTCCAGATGGTGCTGGGCGAATTCACGCAGGACCGGGTCGCGCGACACGGCCAGCACACCGCGGTAGATCTGAACGGCGCCGGTCTCGCCGGCATGGTCGCTGCGCAGATCGGCCAGCACCCCTGAGGGCCAAGGAACGGCCGAGGGGCTGGTCGGGGCGGGCGAACCCGGCACCGCAGAATGGGGGCGCCAGCTGCGGCGCAGCACCAGGAAAACGCGGTAGGCGGCGTCGAGCACCGCCGGCATGGGCCCCATCGCCGCCAGCCGCCCCAGCCAGGCGGTCGCCGGCAGGGCCTGCCACAGCAGCGCGAAACCCCGCATCCCGCTGACCAGCGTGCCGTCGGCGCGGCGGACGTGGAAGCGGGCCAGGGCGGCGGGCCGGCTGAGGTCGGATCCCAGGGTGGCCTCGGGGCAGGCTGCGGCATCGACCCATTCGCAGGACTCGGCGCCGGGCCGGCGCCGGTACATGGCGATCTCCCGCGAACAGACCGGGCAGCTGCCGTCGAAATAGACCGTGAGGGCCGCCATGGAAGCCCCTTGTGCAGCGGAGGGGTCGCCAGACGACGTAACGATTGAAGAGGTATTCACCGCTAAATTCTATGACTTGAACTGGTTTTGAGGCCGGTATTTCAAGGTTTACAAGCCAAATACCCCTAAATTAGCGATTCATTGCCAGTTCATTGAGACTATGCTTCATTGAAATCCGATTCAGGGTGTCTCATGAATGAAGTCCAGACCTTCCCTTCAGCCCCTTCCCACGCCCGACTGCGCAGCGGCACGGCCGCGAGGCTGGCCGGAGTGCCAGTCGCCACCTTGAGGGTCTGGGAACGCCGTCACCAGGTGGTGGCTGCACCCAAGACAGACACCGGTCAGCGCCTCTATTCCATGCACGATGTGCAGCGCCTGCGGCTGCTGCGGCAGCTCTCCGAACGCGGCCACGGCATCGGCACCATCGCCGGGCTGGCGCTGGACCAGCTGCTGGCGCTCGCTGCTGAAGCGGCGCCCCACCCAGCCGCCGCCCCTCGCCGGCTGGTGGTGATCGGCCGCACGGCTGCACAGCGGATCGCCTCCCTGTCCAGCGCGGCACCCGCAGTGGTCCATGAGGATCTCAACGCGGCGGAATCCCTGACTGTCCCAGGCGAGCGGGCCGACCTGCTGCTGGTCTGCCTGCCCTCCCTGCAGCCGGACACCGGGGCGCGCATCCTGGCCCTGGCCGACCGGCTCCAGGCGGGTTCGACCGTGGTGCTGTACGCCTTTGGCGCAGCCCCCGCGCTGGAGCCCCTGCTGGCCGCCGGGGCCACGGTACGCCGTGACCCGGTGAGCTCTCGCGAGCTGGCCCGGCTGATCGCCGCCCCGCTCCTCGCCCAGCCGCCCTCTCCAACCTCGCCGGCGGCAGCCCGCCTGAACATCAGCCCGCGCCGCTTCAACGACGAGTCGCTGACCCGCCTGGCCGACCTGCCCTCCACCGTGACCTGCGAATGCCCACGCCACGTGGCGGAGCTGGTGATGCAGCTCGCCCACTTCGAGCGCTACAGCGCCGACTGCCTCTCGCGAACGCCCGCCGACGCCGACCTGCACCGCCACCTGAGCGAGCTGGCCGGTGCGGCGCGCACCTTGTTCGAGGACGCCCTGGACCGCGTGATGATCGAAGACGGCATCGTGCTGGAGGCCGTCGCCGGGCCGCCCTCGTCACGGCAGTGAGCGCTTGGGGTGTGCCAAGCGCACCCGCCAGCGCGTGGGGTGAAAGCCAGAGAGCCCGGATCGGTGGCCCGGGTAAGGGAATCCGGGCGAGGCCGCGCGCGAGCCCACCCGCCTCAAGCGCCCAAGCAGCCCGGACTCAGGCCGGGGACCTGCCGCCCTGCGGTGATGCGCTCACCACCACCCCCTCCTCGTCGGCACACAGCC
>CAISYQ010000331.1 GCA_903889735.1 uncultured Methylibium sp. | reverse complement strand
TCGTAGAGCGCCAGCTTCCAGTCCATGCGCTCGGCGATGGCCTCGATCACGAGATCGCAGTCGCCCAGCAGCGCCAGGTGTTCCTCGTAGTTGGCGGGCTGGATGAAGGCGGCATCCTCGGGCAGGCCCAGCGGCGCGGGCTTGAGCTTCTTGAGGTTCTCGATCGCCTTCATGGCGATGCCGGATTTCGGGCCCTCCTTGGCGGGCAGATCGAACAGCAGCACCGGCACGCGGACGTTGACGAGGTGGGCGGCAATCTGCGCGCCCATCACGCCCGCACCCAGCACGGCGACCTTGCGGACTTGGAATCGACTCATTCGGTTTTCTCCAGGAAATGGCTTGGCGAGGGGCGGCTCAGAACAGCGCCTCGTCCATCTCGAACAGCACCTTCGAGCCGGCCCTTGCGCTGCGGATCAGGCCGGCGGTCTCGGGCAGCAGCTTGGCGAAGTAGAAGCGGGCGGTGGCGAGCTTGGCGGCGTAGAAGGGGTCGCCCGAATCGCGCTGGGCCAGCGCGATCTTGGCCGCCCGCGCAAAGAAGTAGGCGAACACCAGGTGGCCGACCACGCGCAGGTAGTCGACCGCGGCCGCGCCCACCTCGTCGGCGTTGGCGAAGGCCTTCATGCCGAGCTCGGTGGTGAGCTTGGTGACCTTGTCGCCCAGGTCGGCGAGCGGGTTCACGAATTCCTGCATGGCCTCGTCCACGCCCTCGTCTTCCACGAACTCGGCGATCAGCCGGCCGAACTTCTTCAGCTTGGCGCCGTTGTCGCCCAGCACCTTGCGCCCCAGCAGGTCCAGCGACTGGATGGTGTTGGTGCCCTCGTAGATCATGTTGATGCGGGCGTCGCGCACGTACTGCTCCATGCCCCATTCCTTCACATAGCCATGGCCGCCGTAGACCTGCATGCAGTGCGAGGTGGCGAGCCAGGCGTTGTCGGTCAGGAAGGCCTTGACGATGGGCGTGAGCAGGGCCACCTGGTCGGCGGCCTCTTGGCGCACGGTCTCGTCGGGGTGGGAGAGCTCGCGGTCGATCAGCAGCGCCGTGTAGAGCGAGAGCATGCGGCCGCCCTCGGCATAGGCGCGGGCCGTGAGCAGCATCTTGCGCACGTCGGCGTGGACGATGATGGGATCGGCGGGCTTCTCTGGTGCCTTCGGTCCGGTGAGGCTGCGCATCTGGACGCGGTCCTTCGCGTAGGCCACCGCGTTCTGGTAGGCCACCTCGGTCAGGCCCAGCGACTGCATGCCCACGCCCAGGCGGGCAGCGTTCATCATCACGAACATCGCGGCCAGGCCCTTGTGCGGCTGACCGACCAGCGTGCCCTCGGCGCCGTCCAGGCTGATCTGGCAGGTGGCATTGCCGTGGATGCCCATCTTGTGCTCGAGGCCCGTGCAGAAGATGGGATTGCGTGCGCCCAGCGAGCCGTCCGCGTTCACCAGGAACTTGGGCACCACGAAGAGCGAGATGCCCTTGCTGCCGAGCGGTGCCTCGGGCAGGCGCGCGAGCACCAGGTGGACGATGTTGGCGGCCAGGTCGTGCTCGCCCGAGCTGATGAAGATCTTGGCGCCGGTGATGCGGTAGCGGCCGTCCGCGGCACCCCCGACGGGCTCGGCCTTGGTCCGCAGCAGGCCCAGGTCGGTGCCGCAGTGCGACTCGGTCAGGCACATGGTGCCGGTCCATTCGCCGCTGGTGAGTTTGGCCAGGTAGGCCGCCTTCTGCTCGGGCGTGCCGTGGGCATGCAGGCATTCGTAGGCGCCGTGGGTCAGGCCCGGGTACATGGTCCAGGCCTGGTTGGCCGAATTCAGCATCTCGTAGAGACACTGGTTCACGGTGATCGGCAGGCCCTGGCCGCCGTAGGCCGGGTCGCAGCTCAGCGCCGGCCAGCCACCCTCGACGTATTTCGCGTAGGCCTCCTTGAAGCCCTTCGGCGGGCGCACCTCATGGGTGGTGTGGTCCAGCGCGCAGCCCTCGGCATCGCCGCTGATGTTGAGCGGGAAGGCTATCTCGGCGGCGAACTTGCCGGCCTCCTCGACCACCGCGTTGATGGTGTCGGCGTCCATCTCGGCGTGGGCCGGCATGGCCCGCAACTCGTCGGTCACGCCCAGCAGTTCGTGCATGACGAACTGCATGTCGCGCAGCGGGGGGGTGTAGGTGGCCATGGGGGATCTCCGGGTGGAAGAGGGGACAAAGGCTGACGCGAGGACGCAGTGAGGCGCTGGGGCGTCAGCCCGGGGTCATGCAGTCGGCCAGGATGCGCTCGAAGCCGCGCATGGCGCGTTCGGTGACGCCGGGGTTGCGCATGAAGCGGGCGTCGTGGTGCAGGGCCAGGATCAGGCCGTGGATCTCGAAGAGCACCTGCGTCGGGTCGGTGTCGGCCCGCAGGTGGCCTTCCTCGACGGCGGTGCGGATGGCGCGCTCCAGCGCCCGGTGCCAGGTGCGCACCATGCTGGCCAGCGCATCGCGCACCGGACCGGTCCGGTCGTCGAACTCGACCGCACCGCTGATGTAGATGCAGCCGGAGTCGATCTCGACCGACACCCGCCGGACCCAGCGCTCGAACAGGCTGCGCAGCCGCGGCAGCCCGCGCGACTGGCGGATCGCGGGGTAGAAGATCTCGTCCTCGAAGCGGGCGTGGTACTCGCGGATCACCGAGATCTGCAGCTCCTCACGCGAGCCGAAATGGGCGAAGACCCCCGACTTGCTCATCTGCATCGCCTCGGCCAGCACGCCGATCGACAGCCCTTCCAGGCCATTCTGAGACGCCAGTCCGAGGGCGGCGTCCAGGATGGCCGCCCGCGTCTGCCGGCCCTTGGGCTGGCCGCGGCGGCTGGCGGCTTTGTCCGTGGCGTCAACGGCAAGGGCTGCCGCGGCGAGGGTGGGGCTGGAGGAGGACAAAGGGGGTTGGGGAAAAACGAACGATCGTGCTATTTTGCAGAAGTCTGGGGCCTCTGGGGGGTGAGAGCTCAACTATTTGTGGGGTGTCCTGCTTTCTCGGCGGGGGAAGGCGCCCGGGTCGGTACCTCCCCGGCGGTGGCTCCCGCTTCGTCCTCGCTCGCCTTCCGCCGGTCCATGGCTTCTTGCGCCTGGCGCCCGCCCCCGGCTTAGCATCTCCACCACAGAGAAGGGGATGCGGGCGATGCGGATGGCCGTGGTGGGGCTGGGTGCGGTGGGCGGCCTGCTGGCCGCGCGCCTGGCCGCGGGCGGGCATGACGTGAGCGGACTGGCGCGCGGCGCCACGCTGGCGGCGGTGCGGGCCCACGGCCTGCAGCTCGAGGAGGACGGCCGCCGCAGCGTCCACGCGCTGCGCGTCTCGGACCGCGCCGAGGCGCTGGGCCCTCAGGAGTTGGTGATCGTCGCCGTCAAGGCGCCCGCGCTGGCCGCGGTGGCGCCGCTGATCGTGCCGCTGCTGGGGCCCGACACGCCGGTGCTCACCGCCATGAACGGCCTGCCCTGGTGGTTCTTGAGGGCGGCGCCCGGCACCCTGCCCGACGGCCTGACGCCGCGTCTGGCCCTGGCCGACCCGGACGGTTGCCTCGAGCGCACCCTGCCGCTGCCGCGCCTGCTCGGCGGCGTGGTCCACCTGACCTGCAGCGCGCCCGCGCCCGGGCTCGTGCGCCACGGCTTCGGCCAGCGGCTGATCGTTGGCGAGCCGGCCGGCGGCCCCAGCGAGCGGGCCGAGGCGGTGGCGGCCGCCCTGCGCCAGGGCGGGTTCGAGGTCGAGGCCAGTGACGACATCCGCAGCGCGATCTGGTTCAAGCTCTGGGGCAACATGACGACCAACCCGGTCTCTGCGCTGACCGGCGCCACCACCGACCGCCTCTTCGACGACCCGCTGGTCACCGCCTTCTGCCTGCGCGCCATGGCCGAGGCCGCGGCGATCGGCGCGCGCATCGGATGCCCCATCGGCCAGAGCGGTGAGGCCCGCATCGCGGTCGGCCGCCAGCTCGGCGCCTTCAAGACCTCGATGCTGCAGGATGTCGAGGCCGGCCGGCCCCTCGAGCTCGACGCCCTGGTGGGCACCGTGCACGAGATCGGCCGCGGCCTGGGCATCGCCACGCCCAACATCGATGCGCTGCTCGGGCTCACGCGCCTGATGGCGGGAACGCGTGGGCTGCTCTAGCCCTGGAAATTTCCAGCCCCCAGCCGGGCCTGTGAGAGGGGCCGTGATCTATGCTTGCCGCTGGAGGATGTCGATCCATGGACGTGCTGCAGCTCGATGTGTCGGGGCGACCCCAGGCCTGGATTTCCGCCCGCGAGGCGGCGGTCCTGGTGGCCTGCGATGCCGTGGCCTGGACGCTGGGTGATGCCTGCGCGGTGCTGCGTGGCGGCATGCAGCGGCGCACCGGGCTGCAGTCCCGCATCGAGCTCCATTCCATCCTGGCGGTGCGGGGCAGCGTCCCGAGTCGGGCCTGGCGGCATATGCCGGCCCTCTCAAACTTCAAGCTCTTCGTGCGCGATCGCCATGTCTGCGCCTACTGTGGCGGCCAGTTCTCCCTCGACGACCTGACCCGCGAGCACATCCAGCCCACCTCGCGCGGTGGCCTGGACAGCTGGATGAACTGCATCACCGCCTGCCGCGGCTGCAACGGCCGCAAGGCCAACCGAACGCCCGAGGAGGCGCGCATGAGCCTGCTCTACCTGCCCTATGTGCCCAGCCTTCACGAGGACATGATCCTGCGGGGCCGCCGAATCCTGGCCGACCAGATGGAGTACCTGCTCGCGAGCGTGCCCCGGTCGAGCCGCCTGCACGGCTAGGCGCGCGCAGCCCGCGCGCCCGCCACGGGCCGGGCTTGCGCTGCGGGGCCGTGTGCCCTGTGCGAGCATCGCGGTCATGAATCCCGAATCCCCCTCCCCGAGCGGCCCGCAGAGCGGCCCCCTGCACGGCCTGAAACTGGTTGAATTCGTCGGCCTGGGCCCGGCGCCTTTCTGCTCGATGCTGTTCGCCGACCTCGGTGCGGAGGTGATCCGCATTGACCGGCTGGGCAGCGCCGGGGCGCTGGGGCTGCCGCCGCGCTTCGACGTGGTGGCGCGCGGGCGACGCTCGATCGCGCTGGACCTGCGCAGCGAGGCGGGTCGTGAGGCGGCCCTGCAGCTGCTGGCCCGCGCCGACGCGCTGATCGAGGGCTTTCGGCCGGGTGTCATGGAGCGACTCGGGCTCGGGCCCGAGGATTGCCTCTCGCGCAACCCGAGGCTGGTCTATGGCCGCATGACCGGCTGGGGCCAGACCGGGCCGCTGGCCCGCACCGCCGGCCACGACATCGACTACCTGGCGCTCAGCGGTGCGCTGCACGCCATCGGCCATGCGGGGGGTCGGCCGGTGCCACCGCTCAACTATGTGGCCGACTATGGCGGCGGCGCGATGTTCCTGGCCTTCGGCCTGATGGCGGCCCTGCACGAGGCGCGCGGCAGCGGCCAGGGCCAGGTGGTCGATGCGGCGATGACCGAGGGTGCCTCGCTGCTGTCCTCCATCTTCCACGGCCTGCGCGCGGCGGGCGAGTGGAGCGAGCGCCGCGGCGAGAACCTGCTCGACAGCGGTGCGCCCTTCTACGACACCTATGCCTGCGCCGACGGTCGCTTCCTCGCGCTCGGCGCGCTGGAGCCGCAGTTCCAGGCTGAGCTGCTGCAGCGCCTGGGCATCACCGAGCCCGAGCTGGCCGCGCCCGTGCCGCGCGAGCGCTGGCCGCAGCTGCGCGAGCGGCTCACGGCCCTGCTGGCCACTCGCAGTCGGGACGACTGGTGCACCCTTTTCGAGGGTGGCGATGCCTGCGTCGCACCGGTGCTCGACTGGGACGAGGCGCCCCGCCACCCGCAGCACCAGGCGCGCAGCGCCTTCATCGAGCTCGACGGCGTGACCCAGGCCGCCCCGGCCCCACGCTTCAGCCGCACCCCAGCCGCCCGGCCCACGCCGCCCGTGGCACCCGGTGCCGACACCGAGGCCATCCTGCGCGACTGGGGCGTGGACGCGGCGGTGGTGGAGCGCCTGCGCGGCGGGGCTTGAGGCACGGCCCCTACAATTTTCGGTTTCCGGGGTGGCACCGCCATCCCTCCCCACAGCCACTGGATGCACACCATGTTCCGCTGTACCGCCCGGCCTGCTGTGCCGCTGCCGCGCGCCCTGCGGGGCTTCCTGATCGCTGGGGCCGTGGCCTTCTGCGGGCCTGCCATGGCCCAGCAAGCGCAGCGCAACTTCCCCCAGAACGCGCTGCGCGGCGAGCTCACCGTCACCCAGCCGCCCGAGCTGCTGCTCAATGGCGCGCCCGCCCGGCTCGCACCCGGCGCGCGCATCAAGGGTGGCAGCAACCTGTTGGTGATGTCGGCGGCGATCGTGGGTCAGAAGTACGCGGTGAATTACACGCTCGACACCTACGGCCTCGTGAAGGACGTCTGGCTGCTGCGCGAGGACGAACTGGCGCGCCAGCCCTGGCCCCGCAGCGCCGTGGAGGCTGCCCGCTGGGCCTTCGACCCGATCGCCCAGACCTGGGCTCGACCCTGAGGCCGCCGACATGAACACCAGCCACGAGATCTCCCCCGCGACGCCGGTCGCCGCGTCCGCCGAGACCGCCTCGGCCGCTGCACCCCCGCCCGCCTCCTCCAGCAGCAAGAAGGTCTACATCAAGACCTTCGGCTGCCAGATGAACGAGTACGACTCCGGCAAGATGGCTGACGTGATGCGCGTGGCCGAGGGCTACGAGCCCACCAGCGACCCAGAGGAGGCCGACCTCATCCTCTTCAACACCTGCTCGGTGCGTGAGAAGGCGCAGGAGAAGGTGTTCTCCGACCTCGGCCGCTTCAAGCACCTCAAGGCCCGGGGCGTGAAGATCGGCGTGGGCGGCTGCGTCGCCAGCCAGGAGGGTGCGGCCATCATCGAGCGCGCGCCCTATGTGGACGTGGTCTTCGGCCCCCAGACCCTGCACCGCCTGCCCGAGATGCTGGCCCGGCGCGAGGCGCAGCGCCGCCCGCAGGTGGACATCAGCTTCCCGGAGATCGAGAAGTTCGACCACCTGCCGCCGGCCCGGGTCGAGGGCGCGACCGCCTTCGTCTCGATCATGGAAGGCTGCTCCAAGTACTGCAGCTACTGCGTGGTGCCGTACACCCGCGGCGAGGAGGTCTCGCGGCCCTTCGAGGACGTGCTGACCGAGGTTGCCGTCCTGGCCGACCAGGGCGTGAAGGAGGTGACGCTGCTGGGCCAGAACGTCAACGGCTACCGCGGCCGGATGGGGGTGGTCGGTGCGGCGGGGGGGGTGGGCGCTGCGGGTGCGGGAACCCTGGCGGAGCGCATGGCGGAGGGCCGGACCGGCGCGCCGGACACCGAGGCCGACCTCGCCGACTTCGCCCTGCTGCTGGAGTACGTGGCCGCGATTCCCGGCATCGAGCGCGTGCGCTACACCACCAGCCACCCGCTGGAATTCAGCGCCCGGCTGACCGAGGTCTACGCCCGCGTGCCGCAGCTGGTGAACCACCTGCACCTGCCGGTGCAGCATGGCAGCGACCGCATCCTGAGCGCCATGAAGCGCGGCTACACCGCGCTGGAATACAAGTCCATCATCCGCCGGCTGCGGCAGATCCGGCCCGACATCAGCTTGTCGACCGACTTCATCGTCGGTTTCCCCGGCGAGACCGACGAGGACCATGCCCGCACGATGAAGTTGATCGAGGACATCGGCTTCGACCACAGTTTCAGCTTCATCTACAGCGCCCGCCCCGGCACGCCGGCCGCGGCCCTGGCCGACGACACGCCGCAGGCCGTGAAGCTCGCGCGCCTGCAGGCGCTGCAGGCCGCGATCGAGGCGCATGGCCGGCGCATCTCCGAACGCCGCGTCGGCACGGTGCAGCGCATCCTGGTGGAGGGCCCCTCGCGCCGCCTGGGCGCGGACGGCGCGCCCGAGCTGATGGGCCGCACCGAGTGCAACCGCATCGTCAATTTCTCCGGCGCCGAGCGCCTGGTCGGGCAGATGATCGACGTGCGCATCACCCAGGCCTACCCGCATTCGCTGCGGGGCGAGGTGGTGACGGCCGAGGTGGTCTCGGCCTGAGCCGATTCAGGCCTGCATCGCCCGCGCGGTGCGGTGCAGCGCCTCACACAGCCGCGCCACATCGGCCGGCGAGTGCGCCGCCGAGAGCGAGATCCGCAGCCGCGCCGTGCCCTCGGGCACGGTGGGCGGGCGGATGGCCGGCACCCACAGGCCCTCGGCGTCCAGGGCGGCCATGACCGCCAGCGCGGTCGCGTTGTCACCCAGGATCAGCGGCTGGATCGCGCAGGCCGAGGGCGGTGCGGCCCAGGGCAGCCCGGCCAGCCCCGCGGCGAGCTGGCCGCGCAGGGCGAGCAGCCGCTCGCGGCGCCATTCTTCGGCCTCGATCACCACCAGGCTGGCGAGCAGGGCCTCGGCCACCATGGCCGGCGCGCCGGTGGCGAAGAAGAAGCTGCGCGCCTTGTGCATCAGCCACTCGATCAGCGCCGGGGCACCGGCCACGAAGGCGCCCGCCACGCCCGCCGCCTTGCCGAGCGTGGCCATGTAGATCAGGCGCGAGGGCAGCCGCGCGGGATCCAGTCCCCAGTGCGACAGGCTGCCGCGACCGCCCTTGCCCAGTACGCCAAAGCCGTGGGCATCGTCCACATAGAGCCAGGCGTCGTGGCGCTCGCACAGCGCCAGCATCTCGGGCAGCGGCGCCAGGTCACCGTCCATGCTGAACACCGCGTCTGCCGCCACCAGCCGCCGGCGCGCGCCTTGCGTTGCCACCAGCGCGGCCTCCAGCGCCGCCAGGTCGTTGTGCGGCACCACATGCAGTTCGGCGCGTGAGAGCCGGGCGCCGTCGATCAGGCAGGCGTGGTTGAGGGCGTCGGCGATCAGCGCGTCGCCGCGCTCCACCAGGGCTGGCAGCACCCCGGCATTGGCGGCGTAGCCGGCGTAGAAGTAGAGCGCGCGCGGCAGGCCGACGAAGCGCGCCAGGGCCTGCTCCAGCGCCTCATGGGCCGGGCTGTGGCCGCCGAGCGTCGGCGAGGCGGTGGCGCCCACGCCCCAGCGGGCCGCGCCGCGCTGCGCCGCCTCGATCAGCGCCGGGTGCTGGGCCAGGCCCAGGTAGTCGTTGTTGGCGAAGGCCAGGCGCGGGTGGCCGTCAGCCTCCAGGCGTCCACCGCCCAAGGGCGACACCACGCGGCGCTGGCGACGCAGCTGCTGGGCGTCGAGCCCGGCGACGGCGGTTTCGAAGGTGGTCTGCAGGTCGGTCATTCGGCGGAGGTCAAAGGCCAGGTCGGGGGCAAGCTCAGGGAGCGGGACAGGGACGCGGCGTCAGCGGCCGGGTCCCAGGGCCAGTCGGCCAGCAGGGGGGCGGCGAGCTGACGGCCCAGGTAGGCCAGGTTCTCTTCTTGCGCTGGCATCGCCGGGTCGAGCCGGTTGACGATCCAGCCGGCAAGCGGCAG
>CAISYQ010000330.1 GCA_903889735.1 uncultured Methylibium sp. | reverse complement strand
TGGCGCTGGCATGGACCTCGGCCGGGATGCTGGGCATCGGGCTGGCCGCCTGGCTGGCGGTGCGTCCGCGCCTGAAGCTCCCCGCGGGCGGCTGAGGGCGGCTGCAGGCGGTGCGAGGCGATCGCATGGGAAGGTGGTGCCCCCCAACGTCGCCGGGCCGTCTGGTCCAGGGATGAAATTCAAGTGAGGCCCGCACCGGCCGATAACGATGCACGGGCCGTGCTGCACGATGGCGAGCAGGCGGTGTCCGCACTCCGGAGATCCTGATGCCCCCCTTCCTGCGAACCGCCATCCGCTGCACGGCCGGCCTGGCGCTGCTCGCATCGGGCTGGGGCACCCCATCGGCCCAGCCCGCCTCCCCCACCGTGGCGGCCGAGGGCGTGGCCACGCCGGGTGATGGTTCTCCCCTGGTGTTGCTGCCCGGCCTGCGCCAGCGCATCGAGGACCGCTTGTCCAAGGTGCGGGCGACGCGCGCCGACGCGGCGGCACCGGCCGCCTCTTCACCGGCTGCGGCGCCTGCCGGCACCGCCGCGGCGCGGCACGCGACAGGCCAGGCCTCGGGCCCGCGATCACCGGGCAAGCCGCCCCTGGAGCAACCGCTGGCGTCCCGCCCCTACACCGGCCCTGCCATCCGAAACAACCGCGATGCACCCATGCCACGGGTCGCGCCGAAGCTGCCTCCCCCGCACAGCCATTGGTCCTACGAGGGCGAGGGCGGTCCGCAGGCCTGGGGACAGCTGCAGCCCGAATTCGGCACCTGCGCCACCGGCCAGCGCCAGAGCCCCATCGACATACGCGACGGCATCGCGGTCGAACTCGAGGCCATCGTCTTCGAGTACCAGCCCGGAGCCTTCCGGGTGATCGACAACGGCCACACGGTGCAGGTCAATGTGGCGCCGGGCAACTTCCTGAGCGTGGGCGGGCGTCGCTACGAGCTGCAGCAGTTCCACTTCCACCGCCCGAGCGAGGAGCGCATCGCCGGGCGGCAGTTCGCCATGGTCGTGCACCTGGTGCACCGCAGCGCCGACGGTCGGCTGGCGGAGTTGGCGGTACTGCTCGACGAGGGCCCCGCGCAGCCTGTGGTACAGCTGGTTTGGAACAACCTGCCCTTGGAGAAGAACGAGGAGCTGGCCGCCCCCCTGCCGCTCGACCCGTCCGCCCTGCTGCCGGCCGATCGGCGCTACTACACCTACATGGGCTCGCTGACCACGCCGCCCTGCAGCGAGGGCGTGCTGTGGCTGGTGATGAAGCAGCCGGCGACGCTGTCGCCCGAGCAGGCGGCCATCTTCGCGCGGCTCTACCCGATGAATGCGCGCCCGGTCCAGCCGGCCTATGGGCGGCTGATCAAGGAATCGAACTAGGTTCGCCTGCTGGGCCGACCCCGGCGTGGCCCGGGGTCGACCCGCGGGGAGGCTGTGCTACCGTGCGACGAGTCTATTTTTCGATGCACCCATGGCCCTGACATTCCCCTTTTCCGCCATCGTCGGTCAGGACGAGATGAAGCTCGCCATCCTGATCGCTGCGGTCGATCCCAGCGTCGGCGGTGTGCTGGTGTTTGGTGACCGCGGCACCGGCAAATCCACCGCGGTGCGTGCGCTGGCCGCGATGCTGCCCAAGATGAAGGCCGTGCTCGGTTGTCGCTACGGCTGCGACCCGGCTGGCATGACGGCCCTGTGCGAAGACTGCGCCGCGCTCAAGAAGAAGGGCGGCGTGCCCAAGAGCCACCTGCTGCCGGTGCCGGTGGTGGACCTGCCCCTGGGCGCCACCGAGGACCGCGTGGTCGGCGCGCTGGACCTGGAGCGTGCGCTGAGCGCGGGTGTCAAGGCCTTCGAGCCCGGCCTGCTGGCCCGCGCCAACCGCGGCTTCCTCTACATCGACGAGGTCAACCTGCTCGAGGACCACCTGGTCGACCTGCTGATCGATGTGGCCGCCTCGGGCGAGAACGTGGTCGAGCGCGAGGGCTTGTCGGTGCGCCATCCGGCGCGCTTCGTGCTGATCGGCAGCGGCAACCCGGAAGAGGGCGAGCTGCGGCCGCAGCTGCTCGACCGCTTCGGCCTGTCGGTGGATGTCAAGACCCCGACCGAGCTGGCCCTGCGGGTGGAGGTGGTGCGCCGCCGCGATGCCTTCGAGCGCGACCCCGCCGCCTTCACCGCGCAGTGGAAGAGGGAGGACGACCGCACCCGCCGCCGCCTCGTCGCC
>CAISYQ010000329.1 GCA_903889735.1 uncultured Methylibium sp. | reverse complement strand
TCGTCGTCGTCGCCGATCGGCGTCTCCATGGAGATCGGCTCCTTGGCGATCTTCATGATCTTGCGGATCTTGTCCTCGGGCATCTCCATCTTCTCGGCCAGCGTGGGGGCGTCGGGCTCGAAGCCGAACTCCTGCAGGTGCTGGCGGCTCAGCCGGTTCATCTTGTTGATCGTCTCGATCATGTGCACCGGGATGCGGATGGTGCGCGCCTGATCGGCGATCGACCGGGTGATGGCCTGGCGGATCCACCAGGTCGCGTAGGTCGAGAACTTGTAGCCGCGGCGGTACTCAAACTTGTCCACCGCCTTCATCAGGCCGATGTTGCCTTCCTGGATCAGGTCGAGGAACTGCAGGCCGCGGTTGGTGTACTTCTTGGCGATGGAGATCACCAGGCGCAGGTTGGCCTCGATCATCTCCTTCTTGGCGTCGCGGGAGGCCCGCTCGCCCTGGTTCATCTTCTTATTGATGAGCTTGAGGTCCTCGATCGGCACCACGGCCTTGGCCTGGATGTCGATGAGCTTTTGCTGCAGGTCCTGAACCGGCGGCAGGTTGCGCGCGAGTACCGCGCTGTAAGACTTGCCGGCCGCGATTTCCTTCTCCGCCCACTTGAGGTTGAGCGCATTGGGCGGGAAGGTCTTGATGAAGTGTTCCTGCGTCATGCCGCACTTGTCGACCGCGATCCGGCGCAGCTCGCGCTCGAAGCGGCGGACGTCGTCGACCTGCGAGCGCAGGATCTGGCACAGCCGCTCGATCGTCTTGACCGTGAAGCGGATGCTCATGATCTCGGCGCTCACGCCCATCTGGGCGCGGTTGTAGGCCGGCGACTTGTAGCCGTCGCGCTCGTAGGCCTTGCGCATGCGCTCGAAGTGGCCGCGCAATTCCGCGAAGCGCAACAGGGCCTGGGACTTGAGCTCCTCGAGCTTCTTGGTCAGGGCTTTGGAGCCGCCGTTGCCATCGTCGTCGTCCTCGTCGTCGAACTCGTCGAAGTCCTCTTCGGCCACGTAGTCGTCGGCCTCCTCATGGGACACGAAGCCGTCCACGGCTTCCGAGATCTGCATCTCGCCCGCGCCGATCTTGTCGGCCAGCACCAAGATCTCGGCGATGGTCGTCGGGCTCTCGCTGATGGCCAGCATCATGGCCTGCAGGCCGCCCTCGATGCGCTTGGCGATCTCGATCTCGCCCTCGCGGGTGAGGAGCTCCACCGTGCCCATCTCGCGCATGTACATGCGCACCGGGTCGGTGGTGCGGCCGAATTCCGAGTCGACCGTGGAGAGTGCGGCCTCGGCCTCTTCCTCGGCCTCCTCGTCGGTGGAGGTGCCGGTGGAGGCGCCCGCGATCAGCAGCGTAGCGGCATCCGGCGCCTGCTCGTAGACGGAGATCCCCATGTCGTTGAGCATGGAGACGATGGCCTCGAGGATCTCGGCCTCGATCAGCTTCTCGGGCAGGTGGTCGTTGATCTCCTGGTGCGTCAGGAAACCCCGCGTCTTGCCCATCTTGATGAGCGTCTTGAGCTCCTGGCGGCGCTTGGCGACCTCGTCCTCGGTCAGCGCGGTCTCGTCGAGGCCGAACTCACGCATCAGCGCGCGTTCCTTGGCGCGCGACACCTTCATGCGCAGCGGCTTGGCCTTGGTGGCCTCACCGCCCGCGCCCTCGGTGATGACCTCGACCTCGCCTTCGAGATCGGCCTCGACTTCGGGGTCCTCGTCGATCATCGGGACCGCGCCCTTCTCAGCGTCGCCGGCCTTGCCGTGCTTGCCCTTGACTTCCGGCACAGTCTTGGCGCGGGCCTTCGAGGCGGCGGCCTTGGTCGGTTTGGCGCCGGCGGTCTCGGTCTTGGCGGCGGGTCGCGACGCAGCGACCGGCTGCTCGGGCTTCGAGGATGCTGACTTGGACGCGGGGCGCTTTGCTTCCTTGCCCGCCTCCTTGATCGGCGAGGCTTTGGCGCTCGGTTTGGCGCTGACCTTGGCGGGTGCTGTGGCCGCGCTCTTGGTGTTCTTGGTTTGCACGGCGGCGGTCGTCGCGGGGACGGCCTTGCGGGCAGGAGCGGCAACAGGGGCGGCGGTGGCGGTCTTCTTCGCGGTCATGCGATTCCTCGGGAGGCGGTTGGGCGGGGAGCGAGGGCCATGGCCGGGCTTGGCTGAATCCTGAGGAGCCCGGTGCGGGGCGCGCTGGAATTCAGGTCAAGCGGTGCATGGCGGGAGGGGCCATGCGGCGCGGCGTTGGCGGGCAAGTGGGTGTGAGTGTCCAAACGGTGCAGCCCTGGCGGGTGAGGGTGGCCTGTGTGTGACCCGTTGCGCGGGTGGCCGGGGCCCGGAGGTGCTGCGCTCACTCTTGCCGAGCGTCAAGCGTTGGATTATACCGACGGATCCGGCGGTGGCGTGGGATCCTGCTGTCCTGCGGGGGTGTCGGAAGGCCTCGCCGCCGCGGCATCCCACCGGGCGCGGCGCCCGCCCCGGCGCTCAGGTGCCTGGGGTCAGCGTGGTCCGCGCCAGGCGGTTCTTGATCTCGTCGGCCTCCGCCCGGGTGCGCCGGATGGATTCCATGGCTTGCGGGCTGATGGGCTGGTCGGCGATCAGGGTTTCCAGATCGCGGCCCAGTGCATCGAGGCGCACGCGGTCGGCGATGACGCGCAATTCGGCCTCGGCATGCTCGCCTGCAGCGATCTCATGCAGCGTGCCCAGGCGCTGCGCCAGCGTGGCCAGCCCCAGGGCCTCGCCGCCATCCAGCATCTCGCCCAGCAGGGTCTGGGGCGAGAGCGGTCCCTCGTCGTGGAATCGGCGGTCAAGCCAGCGGAAGAAGGTACCGTGTGGATCCAGCACCTCGCACAGCAGCTCGTGGCTGCCGGCGTCGAGCCGTTCCCAGAGGTCGCAGCGCTGCACCAGCAGCCAGACCCCACGGTCGAGCGAGCTGGTCGCCGCCCGCAGGGAACGCCGGCCGGAGGGCGGGCGCGGCGCGACCGGCGACGCGCGCCTGGCCGCGGCGGCGCTGCCAAGCCACAGCCCCTCCAGTTCAGCCGGCTCCAGGGCCCCCGCCCGGGCCAGCTCCGAGAGGATCTGCCGGCGCAGCGCCCCCTCCGGCAGCGCCGACCACATCGGCTTGGCCTGCGCCAGCATGCGGGCCCGTCCCTCGGCGGTGGTCAGGTCACAGGCTTCGCGGGCGGCCTCGAGCAGCTGGCGGGACAGCGGCACGGCCTGTTGCACGCAGACCTCGAAGGCCTCGGCGCCCTGCTCACGCACATAGGAGTCGGGGTCGTGCTCGGCAGGGAGGAACAGGAAGGCGATGCTGCGCGTGTCGCTGGCGTGGGGCAGGGCGGCCTCCAGCGCCCGGCCGGCAGCGCGCCGGCCGGCGGTGTCGCCGTCGAAGCTGAAGACGATGCGGTCGGTGAAGCGCAGCAGCTTGCGCACATGCTCCTCCCCGCAGGCCGTGCCGAGGGTGGCCACCGCGTTCGGGAAGCCGAGCTGGGCCAGCGCGACCACGTCCATGTAGCCCTCGACCACCAAGGCATAACCGCGTTCGCGCAGCGCCTGCCGGGCCTCGAAGAGGCCGTAGAGCTCACGGCCCTTCACGAACACCGGCGTCTCCGGCGAATTGAGGTACTTGGGCTCGCCGGCATCGAGCACCCGGCCGCCGAAGCCGATGACCTCGCCCTGCACCGAGCGGATCGGGAACATGATGCGGTCGCGGAAGCGGTCGTAGCGCTTCTGCTCCTCGCCGTCCTCGCCTTGCACGATCACCAGGCCGGACTCGGCCAGCAGTGGATCGTCGTAGCGGGGGAAGACGCTGGCCAGGCCCCGCCAGCCCTCGGGCGCGTAGCCGAGCCCGAAACGCGCGGCGATCTCGCCGGTCAGCCCGCGGCGCTTGAGATAGGCCACCGCACGCTCGCTGGCCTTGAGCTGACCGCGCCAGTGCTCGCCGGCCCGGCTCAGCACCTCGCTCAGGGTGGCGTGGCGCTCCTTCGCCGCGCGGGCCTGCTCACGCTCCTCGGCGGTGGAGTCGTCCTCCGGCACCGTCATGCCGACCTGCTGGGCCAAATCGCGTACGGCGTCGGTGAAGCCCATGCCGGCGTGTTCCATCAGGAAGCCGATGGCATTGCCGTGCACGCCGCAGCCGAAGCAGTGGTAAGTCTGGCGCGTTGGGCTGACGGTGAAGCTCGGCGACTTCTCGCCATGGAAAGGGCACAGCCCCTTGAGGTTGATCCCGGCCTTCTTCAGCGTGACATGGCGGCCGACGATGTCGGCGATGTCAGCTCGGGCGAGCAGGTCCTGGATGAAGGGCTGGGGGATCACGCGACGAGTCTATGCCTGCGGCGCCGGCGGCCTCGGCCGCCGTGCCGGGCGAATACGGCAGCGATGTCGCCCGGCGGGGCGCGAACCCGTAAAGCGCCGCTTAGCGCGGCGCGAGGCGAATGGCGCCGTCCAGGCGGATCACCTCGCCGTTGAGCATCTCGTTGGTCACGATCTGGTGAACCAGCTTGGC
>CAISYQ010000328.1 GCA_903889735.1 uncultured Methylibium sp. | reverse complement strand
CCCCAGGCTGGAGCGCAGCAGCATCAGGATCTGGTTCAGGCCGCTCAGCGTGGCGGTCGATCCTTCCATCGCGGCCAGCCGGATCGGCAGCCGGCGCATGCCCACCTCCAGCGCGTGGGGAATGCCCTCCACCGGCATCACCTGGCTCACATAACCGGCCTGGATGGCGCTGCGGGGCATGCCGTCGTACTTGGCGGTGCTCGGCTCCTGCACCAGGCACAGCCCGCCCGCGGCATGGATGGCGCGCAGGCCCAGGGTGCCGTCGGTGCCGGTGCCCGACAGGATGATGCCCACGGCGTTCTCGCCTTGGTCCTCGGCCAGGGATCGCATGAAGGCGTCGATCGCCATGCGCTGCCCGCGCGGCTCGGTCGGGGCGCTGAGCTGCAGCGAGCCGTGGAAGATCGCCATCTCGCGGTTGGGCGGGATGACGTAGATGTGGTTGGGCCGAACCATCATCTGGTCCGCGGCCTCGACCACGGGCATGGTGGTGCTGCGCTGGATGATCTGGGTCAGCATGCTGGCATGGCTGGGATCGAGGTGCTGGATCAGCACGAAGCCCATGCCGGTCTTGGCGGGAATCTGCTTGAACAGGCGTTCGTAGGCCTCCAATCCGCCCGCCGAGGCGCCGACGCCGACGATGGGAAAGCGCGCCGGGGGCTGGGGTCCGGTGGCGAGTGCATCGGCCTGGGCCAGCAAGGAGGCCGGTGATGGCGCCGGGGCGGACACCGGGACCGTGGCCGCCGGGGCGTCGGCCTTGGCTGTGCGGGTCGCACGGGCCCCAGGAGCCTTGGGGGGCGGTGCAGCGGCTGCCGGCGCCTTGGCCGGTGGGGAGGCCTTGGCGGCGTTCAGTGCCTGCTCCGGCGCCGGGGGCGTCGTCTTCAGGGGGCCGTCGTCCAGCGGGCGTGCGCCCCGCGCCGTCTTCACGGGCCCTGCGGCCTTCTTCCTGCTCGTTGCCACGTGCGTCTCCTTGCGTCCGATCGGCGGGGCAACCTGCAGCACATGGAACCCTCTTCGCAAGCCCGGTGTGGGCGGAAGATGATGCTATTGACTGGCCCCCGAGACCTTATTGTCATTGCGCAAGGGGAGCGGATCGATCGGGCCCGCTCCCGCTCCCGCAGCGTGGGACGAGGCAGCGCCCCTTGCCCCTACAACAGCCGTCCCGGGTTCATGATCCCCTGGGGATCGAGCGCCTGCTTGATGGAACGCATCAGCGCCAGCGCCACCGCGGGCTTGTACTGCGGCAGGGTGTCGCGCTTGAGCGCGCCGATGCCATGTTCGGCCGAGATCGAGCCGCCGTGGGCGGCCACGGCGCGGTAGACGAGGTCATTGACCGCGGCCTCGCGCTCGCGCAGGAAGGCGTCGGCCGACTCGCCCTCGGGCGCCTGCACGTTGTAGTGCAGGTTGCCGTCGCCCAGGTGGCCGAAGCTCACCAGCCGCGCGCCCGGCACCGCGGCCGCCAGCGCGCTGCCGGTGGCGGCCAGGAAGGCCGGGATGCGCGAGACCGGCAGGGCGATGTCGTGCTTGATGTTGAGGCCTTCCTCGGCCTGGGCGAGCGGGATGCACTCGCGCAGCTGCCAGAGCTGGCGCGACTGCGCCAGGCTGGCGGCCACCGCGGCGTCGTCCACCAGGCCGACCTGCAGCGCAGCCTCCAGCAGGGCCTGGAAGCGGGCCTGCGCCGGCGCCTCGCCCTCGGTGTCCGAGAGCTCCAGCAGCACCGTCCAGGGGGCGGGCGCCAGCGGCCGCGGCAGGTCCGGGAAGTGGCGCGCCACCAGGTCCAGCGCCAGCCGGCCCATCACCTCGAAGCCGGTGAGCCCGGCGCCCAGCCGCGCCTGTGCCAGCTGCAGCAGCGCCACGCAGGCCTCGGGCGTGGCGCAGGCGGCCAGCGCGGTGCACTGTGCGGCGGGCTGCGGAAAGAGCCTGAGCGTGGCCGCCGTGATCACGCCCAGCGTGCCCTCGGCGCCGATGTAGAGGTCGCGCAGGGCGTAGCCGGTGTTGTCCTTGCGCAGGCCGCCGAGGCCCGCCCAGATCTCGCCGGTGGGTGTGACCACCTCCAGGCCCAGGCAGAGCTCGCGGGCGTTGCCATAGCGCAGCACCTGGGTGCCGCCGGCGTTGGTGGCCAGCGTGCCGCCGATGCTGCAGCTGCCCTCGGCCGCCAGGCTGAGCGGGTAGAGCAGGCCTTGCGCGGCGGCGGCGTCCTGCACCGCCTGCAGCATGCAGCCGGCCTCGGCGGTGAGGCTGAGGTTGGCGGCGTCGATCTCGCGGAGGCGGTTCAGGCGCCGCAGGCTCAGCAGCACCTGGCTGCCGCTGGCGTCGGGCACGCCGCCGCCCACCAGGCCGGTGTTGCCGCCCTGGGGCACCAGGGGCGTGCCCTGGGCCGCGCACAGCCGCACCACCGCCGCGACCTCGGCGGTGTCGGCCGGCCGCACCACCGCCAGCGCGCGGCCGTGGTAGCGCCGGCGCCAGTCGATTTCCCAGGCCGAGAGGTCGCCCTCGGTGAGCACATGGTCCGCCCCGACGGCGGCGCGCAGGTCGGCGAACAGCAAGGCGGTGGTGCTCAGGGGCGGGGGCTCAACGACGAGGGCTCGACGGCGGCGGTCGGACCGGGGATCAGGCCGGGATCAGGCCGGGACTCAGGTTGGTACTCAGGCCGCGGTGGAGCCCGCGCTGGAGCCTGCCGCGCTGGAGCCCGCCCCGCTGGAGCCCGCCGCCGAAGCGACCTCTTCGGCCACCACCGCATGCTTGAGCCGCCAGCGCACATGGACGGCGCAGGCCGCGAACAGCAGCAGGCACAGGATCACCTCGATCAGCGCCAGCCACACGCCGGGACCGCGGTCGCTGGTGGCGCGCACCACGCCTTCGGTGAAATAGAGCCACACGAAGAGGCTGACCCAGCGGTAGGTGTACATGCGCCGCCGCAGCAGCCCGGCCAGCGGGATCAGGAGCGGCAGGGCCTTGAGGGCGAGCATGCCGCTGCCGGTGGGCGCCAGCCACAGCTCCCAGGCCAGCGAGAGCACGACCAGCCCTATCAGGCTGGCCACGGCCACGGCGCGGGTGCCGTTGGCCAGATCACGTCGGGGGCCGAGGGCCGCGGGGCTGGAATCCAGGGCTGGCATGATATCGACCATGACGATTTCCGATGCCCAGGGTGGCGTGAAAGACCCGGGCGCCGGCTGGCGCGGGCGCATCGCGCCGTGTGTCCGCACCCTCCCGACATGGCCCGGGCTCGACTCCCTGCAGGT
>CAISYQ010000327.1 GCA_903889735.1 uncultured Methylibium sp. | reverse complement strand
GCAGTTGCGAGCGCGCGGCGAGGTAGCCGCACAGCACCAGGGCAAAGAAGGGGACGGTGACCGCCAGGATGGCCTGCATGGGAAGGGCAGTATCTCAGGGGCCTTTTGCAGCGCGGTCAGGGGTGGCGGGTGAATGCGGCCCGTGGGTGCGGCCAGGCCCACCACCCTGCATCGCTATGATCGCGCTCCCCCTTGCTGCCCCCATGACCGCCCCCGCCTCGCTCAACACCGCCCAGATGCAGGCGGTCCATCACTTGAGCGGGCCCTGCCTGGTGTTGGCGGGCGCCGGCTCGGGCAAGACGCGGGTGATCGTGCACAAGATCGCGCGGCTGCTGCAGCCGGGGCCGGGGGCCGATCTGGCGCCGTCGCAGATCGCCGCCATCACCTTCACCAACAAGGCCGCCGCCGAGATGCGCGAGCGCGCCAAGGCCCTGATCGGCGGCAAGGCCGCCAAGGGCCTGGTGATCAGCACCTTCCATGCGCTGGGCGTGCGGTTGCTGCGTGAGGACGGCGCGGCGCTGGGCCTCAAGCCCAACTTCTCCATCCTCGACAGCGACGATGTGCTGGGCCTGCTGCGCGATGCCGGTGGCACGACCGACGCCGCCACCGCCCGGCGCTGGCAATGGGCCATCAGCCTCTGGAAGAACCAGGGCCTGGACCCGGCAGCGGCCGAGGCGCAGGCCGAGAACCCCGACCAGGTGCAGGCCGCCCGCGTGATGGTGCGCTACCAGGAGCGGCTCGCGGCCTTCCAGGCGGTCGACTTCGACGACCTCATCGGCCTGCCGGTCGCCCTGCTGCAGCGCCACCCCGAGGTGCGTGCCAAGTGGCAGGCGCAGCTGCGCCATGTGCTGGTCGACGAGTACCAGGACACCAACGCGCAGCAGTACGAGCTGCTCAAGCTGCTGGTGGGCGATGGCCATGGCGGGCGCGACCGCCCCGCGGCCTTCACCGCCGTGGGCGATGACGACCAGAGCATCTACGGCTGGCGCGGCGCGACCATCGACAACCTCAAGCGCCTGCCCGAGGACTACCCCACGCTGAAGGTCATCGCGCTGGAGCAGAACTACCGCTCCACCGGCCACATCCTGCGCGCCGCCAACCGCGTGATCGCGGCCAACCCCAAGATTTTCGAGAAGAAGCTCTGGAGCGATTTCGGCGACGGCGAGCCGGTGCGGGTGGTCGAGGGCGACAGCGAGGAGCACGAGGCCGAGCGGGCGGTGGCGCGCATCCAGGGCTTGCGTGTCCAGGGCGGGGCACTGCAAGGCGCCGGCGCTCAAGGTGACAGCCAAGGTGGCACCCAGGCCCTCGAGTGGCGCGATTTCGCCATCCTCTACCGCGCCAACCACCAGTCCCGGGTCTTCGAGCAGAAGCTGCGCGCCGCGCAGATCCCCTACAAGGTCTCGGGCGGCCAGAGCTACTTCGACCGCGCCGAGATCAAGGACCTCTGCGCCTGGCTGCGTCTGCTGGTCAACCAGGACGACGACCCCGCCTTCCTGCGCGCTGTGGCCACGCCCAAGCGCGGCATCGGCCACCAGACGCTGGCCAGCCTGGGTGAATTCGCCGGCAAGTGGAAGGTGAGCCTCTACGAGGCGCTGTTCGCCGAATCGCTGGCCACCAGCCTGCGCGGCAAGGCCATCGATTCGCTGCACGAGTTCGGCCGCTGCGTGAACGACCTGGAGTACCGCGCCCGCCAGACCACCGGCGCCGAGGACGCCCGCGCGCTGCTGCTCGGCTGGCTCAAGGACATCGGCTACGAGCAGCACCTGCACGACGGCGAGGACAGCGCCAAGCTCGCCGCCGCGCGCTGGAGCAACGTGCTCGACTTCGTCGACTGGATGGCGCGCCGCTGCGGCGGCGAGATGGCCGCCGACGGCAGCGGCCAGGAGAGCGAGCGCAAGAGCGTGCTCGAGGTGGCGCAGAGCATCGCCGTGATCATCAGCCTGGCCGACCGCGGCGACGACCCGAACGTGGTCACCCTCTCCACCCTGCACGCCGCCAAGGGCCTGGAGTGGCCGCATGTGCAGCTGGTGGGCGTCAACGAGGGGCTGCTGCCCTTCAAGATGGACGACGAGTCGCTCACCCCCGAGGCGCTCACCCAGCGCCTGGAAGAGGAGCGCCGGCTCATGTACGTGGGCATCACCCGCGCCCGCACCACGCTGGCGGTGAGCTGGCTCAAGCGCCGCAAGCGCGGCCGCGAAACCGTGGCCGGCGCGCCCAGCCGCTTCATCACGG
>CAISYQ010000326.1 GCA_903889735.1 uncultured Methylibium sp. | reverse complement strand
TGTCGGCCCAGAGCTCGGCCTCGATTGCGGGCGGTGCGGTGCTGCGCCAGCTCACGCCCAGGCTCAGCGCCACGACCAGCAGCGCGTGCGCCAGCAAGGCCATGGTGGCGGCGCGAGTGAGCCCGCCCGGCTGGCGCGGGCGCAGGTCGTCGAGGCTGGCGGCGGGGCTCATCCGGTGCGGCGGTGGGGTTGGGCCTGGGATGCGGCTTGGGGCACGGCGGCGGCCATGGCATCGACTGTGGGGCGGGGCAGATCGAGCGGTGGCAGGGCGGCCGATCGAGGGCGCGGCAGGGCAGCCACGCTCAGCGGTTGCCCGCCTGTCCCGTGGCCTTGAGCGCCAGTCCCACGCGCTGCACGCCGGCGCGTTGCAGCGTGTCCATCACCTTCACCACCTGCTCGTACTTCACGCTGCGGTCGGCGGCGATCACCACCGGGGTGTTGGCGCTGCCGGCCTGCAGCGCGCCCACCCTGGCGCCGAGCTCGGCCAGGCTGCTGCGCTCGGCGTCCCGCCCGTCGATCCGCAGCCGCAGCGATTCGTCGGCGCCGACCATGACCTCGATCACCTTGTCGGGCTGGCGCCTCGCCTGGCCGACCGAGGGCAGGTCCACCACGCCGGTGGTGATCAGCGGCGCGCTCACCATGAAGATGATCAGCAGCACCAGCATCACATCGATGAAAGGCACCATGTTGATCTCGTTGATGGTGCGGCGGCGCGAGCCGGTGCGGGCGGAGAGTTGGGCCATGTCAGTCGGCGCCGGACGGCGGTTGGGTCGGGCGTGCGGTCCTCATCTCAGCCGCGTGCCGTGGGTGCGGCATTGCGCTGCAAGATGTTGGAGAACTCCTCGATGAAGGTCTCCATCTGGATCGCGATGCGGTCGATGTCACGGGCGCAGCGGTTGTAGGCCAGCACCGCCGGGATGGCGGCGAAGAGGCCGATGGCCGTGGCCACCAGTGCCTCGGCGATGCCTGGCGCCACGGTGGCCAGGGTGACCTGCTGCAGGTTGGCCAGGCCGGTGAAGGCGTGCATGATTCCCCAGACCGTGCCGAACAGGCCGACATAGGGCGAGACCGAGCCCACCGAGGCCAGGAAGCTCAGGTTCGACTCGATGGTGTCGAGCTCGCGCTGGAAGCTCGCCCGCATGGCACGGCGCGCGCCGTCGAGCATGGCACCGGGGTCGGCGGTGCGCTGTTCGCGCAGCTTCAAGAATTCGCGCATGCCCGAGGCGAAGATGCGGTTCAGCGGGCCGGCGGTCTCGGCCTGTTTCGTGGCATCGGCATGCAGCTCCTGGAGGTTGCGTCCCGACCAGAAATCGCGCTCGAAGTCGCCATTGAGGGCGCGCACCTTCTTCAGCGCGATCAGCTTGCGGAAGATCACCGTCCAGCTGGCCAGCGAGACGGCCAGCAGGGCCGCCACCACCAGCTGCACCACCAGGCTTGCGTGCAGCAGCAGGGCGACGATCGAGAGGTCTTGTTGGTTCATGCGCAAGGGTCCGAGAGATGGATCAAGAGGGACGCGGGCATGCGCCGCGGCCGCAAGCTCTGGCTGTCCACGCAGCCGATGCGGATCGTGCCCTCGGCCAGCAGCGTGTCGCCGCGCCAGGCCTGTTGCGCCACCGTGAGGCTGGCGCGGCCGGGGGGCTGCGGCACGACCGTGATGCGCAGCAGGTCATCGAGCCGGGCGGGCAGAAGATAGCGCACCGCCGTCTCGCTGACCACGAACATCGCACTCTCCTTCAGGCGCAGCGCCTCCTGACTGACGCCGAAGCCGCGCAGCCACTCGGTGCGCGCCCGCTCGAAGAACTTCAGGTAGTTGGCATAGAACACCACGCCGCCGGCGTCGGTGTCCTCCCAGTAGACGCGCAGGTCCAGGCTGAAGGGCGCAGCGACAGGGGCCGGGGTGACCGGGGCAGGGCGCAGCATGGGGTCGGGGCCGGAGCCGGTGTCGGGCAGAGGGTCCGTGCGGCAGGACATGGCGCGTCTCAGCCGCCCAGGTGCCGCTGTAGGCGGTGCACCGCCTCCTGCAGCTGCGGCAGGCTGCTGGCGTAGGAGATGCGCAGGTGGGTCTCGGCCTGGGTGGGACCGAAGTCGCGGCCGGGGGTCAGCGCCACATGGGCGCGGTCCATCAGCTCGAAGGCCAGGTCCCAGCTGCTGGGACCATGGCCGGAGGCATCGGCCCAGACATAGAAGGCGCCGTCTGGCATCACCGGCACACCCAGGCCCAGGGCCTGCAGGGCCGGCACGAGGAAGTCCCGGCGCTTGGCGAAGGCGGTACGCCGCGCCTCGTATTCGGCGATCGAGTCCGGCTCGAAGCAGGCGAGTGCGGCGTGCTGTGCCACGCTGGACGGGCAGATAAAGAGGTTCTGCGCCAGCTTCTCCACGGGCGCCACCAGCGCGGGCGGCAGCACCAGCCAGCCCAGCCGCCAGCCGGTCATGCTGAAGTACTTGGAGAAGCTGTTGACCGACACGACATCCCGCCCACCGGGCGCGTCATGCGCCAGCGCGCTGCGGCCATAGGCCGGGTCGTAGCTCAGGCCGAGGTAGATCTCATCGACCACCGTCACTCCGCCGTGTGAGCGCACCGCCTGGACGTTGCGGCCCATCTCATCGGCGGCGATGGAGGTGCCGGTTGGGTTGGAGGGCGAGGCCAGCAGCACGCCGCGCGTGCGGTCTGTCCATGCGCGCTCGATGCCGGCCG
The DNA here is from genome assembly GCA_903889735.1 of uncultured Methylibium sp. Classification (GTDB taxonomy): domain Bacteria; phylum Pseudomonadota; class Gammaproteobacteria; order Burkholderiales; family Burkholderiaceae_C; genus Methylibium. Next base: position 1,339 of record CAISYQ010000326.1, on the reverse strand, counting down.
CATCGGGCTGGTAGCGCTGCGCCGGGCCGCAGGGCATCAGCACCGGTCGGGCGTCGGCGGCGGCCACGAAGTGGCGGTTGCAAGGGTAGCTGGGGTCCGGCACCAGCACCTCGTCACCGGCCTCGAAGAGGGCCAGGCAGGCCAGCTGCAGCGCGGCCGATGCGCCGGCCGTGATGACGATGCGCTCGGCGCCGATGGTCAGCCCGAAGCGCTGTGCGTACCAGCGCGAGAGCGCTTCTCTCAAGGGCTCCAGCCCGGTGGCGGCCGTGTACTGGGTGCGGCCGTCAGTCAGGCAGCGCTGCGCGGCGGCCAGCACCGCGGGCGGGGCGGTGAAGTCGGGCTCGCCGATGTTGAGGTAGATCATCGACTCGCCGCCCCGGGCCGGGTCGCAGGCCGGGCTGGCCGCCAGAAGCGCGGCCGCCTTGGCGCACTCCATCACGTAGAAGGGGTCGATCCGGTCCAGCCTGTGGGCGAGCTTCATGTCAAGCGGCGCCTCGAAGCGGGGGCAGGGGGTGGAGTGACTGCGGGCCGGCCGCTTCAGCGGGCCCGCCGCGCCTGGACTTCCAGTGCGCGCAGTTCACCGGCGGCCTTGTCGAGCACGCCGTTGACGTATTTGTGGCCGTCGGTGCCGCCAAAGCTCTTGGCCAGCTCCACCGCCTCGTTGATGGCCACGCGGTAGGGGATGTCGATGCAGTGACCGAGCTCGTAGGTGCCGATCATCAGCACGCCGTGTTCCACCGGCGAGAGCTCGGTGGTCTTGCGGTCCACATGGCGCGCCAGCACCGCGTCGAGCGCAGCGGCCTCGGCGATGCAACCGTGCAGCAGCGCGTCGAAGTGGGCCGCATCGCATTGGCGAAAACCCTCCTGCTCGCGCATGTGGGCGTCGATCGTGCCCGGCTCGCCCTTGCCAATCAGCCACTCGTAGAGGCCCTGGAGGGCGAACTCGCGCGAGCGGCGGCGGGAGGATTTCGGGGCGGGTTTGCGCTGCGGCGCTGCGCTGCGTGCGGCGTCGCTGGGGGTTGCCGCGGGGGCGTCGTCGGCCGAAGGGGTCACGGGATCGCTCAAGACAGGTCTTCCAGCAGGTTGGCCATCTCGACAGCCACCCGGGCGGCGTCGCGGCCCTTCTCTTCCACGCGGTCCCAGGCCTGGGCCTCGTTCTCGACGGTGAGGATGGCGTTGGCGATCGGCAGCTCGAGGTCCAGCGAGACCCGGGTCACCCCGGCGCCGCTCTCGTTGCTGACCAGCTCGAAGTGGTAGGTCTCGCCGCGGATGATGCAGCCCAGGGCGATCAGTGCATCGACCTCGTGGCGCATGCCCAGGGCCTGCAGAGCGATCGGCA
>CAISYQ010000325.1 GCA_903889735.1 uncultured Methylibium sp. | reverse complement strand
GCCTCACCACAGCGCCTCCGCGGTGGCGCTGGTGGGCGGGGGCTCGCCGCCCCGCCCGGGCGAGATCTCGCTGGCCCACCACGGCGTGCTGTTCCTGGACGAATGGCCGGAATTCCCGCGCGCCGCCCTGGAAGCGCTGCGCGAACCGCTGGAAACCGGCCGCATCACGATCTCGCGCGCAGCGCGCCAGGCCGAGTTCCCGGCGCGCTTCCAGCTGGTGGCGGCCATGAACCCCTGCCCCTGCGGTCACGCCGGCTCGCCCTTGCGCGCCTGCCGCTGCAGCCCGCAGGCCGTCGCCCGTTACCAGGGCCGTCTCAGTGGCCCGCTGCTCGACCGGGTGGACCTGCAGGTCGAGGTGCCGGCCGTGCCGCCCGAGGTGCTGGCGGCGGCACCGGACGGAGAGGCGGGCGCGATGGTCGCTGAGCGGGTCGCGAAAGCACAAGCCTGTCAGGCCGCACGCCAGGGCGGCAGCAACGCGCTGCTCGACAGCGCCGCCCTGGACCGCCATGCCGCCCTCGATGAGGCCGCCGCGCGCTTCCTGCAGACCGCCTCGACCCGCCTGGGCTGGTCGGCCCGCGGGCAGCACCGCGCACTGCGCGTGGCCCGCACCATCGCCGACCTCGCGGGCGCCGAGAAGGTCACCGTCGGCCATGTGGCCGAGGCGATCCAGTACAGAAGGGTGCTGGTGGCCAGCTGATCGGGCGACGGGCGACGGGCGACGACTGGCAAGAGGTCGGTGAAGGAAGGCTGGATCGACAGGCTCACCCCCGGCGGCGACTCGCGGGTGTGAAGCAGCCCCTGCCGCGCCCCCAGGCGCTCAATGGACGGCGATCCTGACCCCGGTCGAGCGGTCCCTGAGCTGCCAGCCCCAGGCGCCGACGAAGAAGGCGTAGATCGCCGCCGTCGTCCAGCCCCAGGCATTGGTCGCCCCAGACAGCACGCCGTGCAGCGCCACCGCCATGGCCACGGCACTGGCTCCGCTCATCCACTGCGCGCAGCGCCTTTGCATGTCGCGGTCGGTGTCGTCCTTCAGCGCCAGCAGCACGGCGGACAGGTAGAGCAGCTGCGCGCCGAAGAGGCGGGCGATGACGGCCGTACCGTCGTTCCATCCCCCGATGCCGTAGAGCGCCGCCGCGGCCTGGGGCGCGGTGAGAAAGGCCAGGCCGAAGGCGATGCCGACGCAGGCGCCGATCCAGCAGATGACGGGGAAATTCATGGTGCTGGCCTCCTAGGTGGATCAGGTGTCGTCGGCGTAAGGGAGACCGGCGAGAGCCATCCCCTCGGACCCCCAAACGACACGACACCCACAGTGAACGCCGAGCGGCCCCGGCTGGTGTTGCGTCCGCTCAAGCCTGGGCCGCCACAGCCTGCGGCCGGGGGAGGCCGCGCGCCTGGACCGAGCGGGGTGTGCGCGGACGCAGCGCAAGGCGCCCGGCGGCCAGCAGTTTTGCATCGAGCCAACGCGAGCTGCACGCCCACCGCAAGGGTGCGACCCGCGCCTTCGGGCCGGGATCCGGGCCTGCCGTCCGCGTCGCGCGGCGCAAGCCAGTCGGTGCTGATCAGAGGGTCGATGGGGACGGGTTCCTGCATCATTGCGGGCCTGTCGGCGCCGGATGCCCACGCCATGGTCACGACCTTCCAGTCCGCCTGCCAAAGCGCCGGCCGTGCGGTGATCGACGAACCGGCCGCACGCAGGATCCTTGTGCGCACGCCGTCGCAGCGCGGCCTGGGCGGCGTCCGTCTAGGACCGGCCTGTGCTCCCAGACCCTGACTACGAGGCCGGGCACGGCATGGGCAGCACCCGGACCCAGCTGCTGGAGCAGACCATCGACCACTTCGCCTTAGCGCTGTGGCAAATGGGGATGCCAGCCTTCAAGCTGCGCGCGCCGCAAGGCCCTGCGCCCACGGCGGCAGCCTCGCGCATCGCTACCCGCCCCCCTAGTACGATCGCTGTCCGCCTTCGCCCCTTCAATCCACCAGGTCACCGACGCAGAAATGCGCCATGTGCCGCTCGGCAAGCATGCTGTGGAAGTCGCCGAACTCGGCCGTCGCGTCCTTGCCGGCGAACATACGGGCGACGAATGGGCCGCCCGGATGGTGGTCCTTCCATTCGCTGATGTCGTAGACCTTGCCCTTGATCACGACCCAGCAGTCGTCGAAGCTTGCATGCTGCGCCAGTTCCGCGCGCGTGACCTGGCGGTCGCCCTCGAGCGGATTAGGCGGCGTCCACAGGCTCTTGGCCACGTCGCGGCGCGCCTGCATCGCGGCCTCGCGCGAGCGAAAGTCCCAGGGCCCCAGCTTGCGCAGCGGCACCTTGTCGCCGATGCGGCGCGCGTCGAACTCGTAGATCCACGAGTCGTCGTCGCCGGCGCGCTGCTCATGGTCGAAGATCGGGTAGTCACGCTCGTTGAGCGCCTTGAGGATCTGGCGCCGCTCGGGCGAGTCTTCCGGCTCCAGGTGCTTGAAGGCAAACTTCGAGGCGAACTGGAAGCGCGTCGCGCGGTAGTGGCGCACCCGCTCGTAGTGCAGCAGCGCGCTGTAGACGTCGGTGCCGTGCAGCGCGAAGGCGCTGCTCAGCGCCGCGCCATCCTCGAACGACTGCGCCGCGCCCTGACCGTAGGTCGGCAGCATCGGGTGCGCGGCATCGCCGAGCAGGCAGATGCGGCCGTCCTGCCACTGCTCGAAGGCGTCGCGGTCATACAGGCCCCACTTCGTCGGCTTCTCCATCGCACCGGCCAGCGCGAGGATGTCGTGCTTGCGGGCATCGTCGCCGAAGGCCTTGTGCACGTTAGCCTGGATCTCGGCGTGGTCGACCGGGCGCCAGTCGCCCCAGTCGGACTGGAACTCGCTCTGGTCCGGCTCGTAGTAGCCCAGCCACACGTTGAGCAGCTCGCCGCCGCGCACCCAGTAGCTCATGGCCCACGCGAACTTGTTCTTGCGCGTGTCCATGCTGTACGAGTCGATCGGGTTGTGGTCAAGCGAGCTGCCGTCGGCCTTGCGCAGCGCCGCGACGCGCTCGCGCGGGATCAGGCCGCGGTAGCAGACCACCTCGGTCCAGCGCTTGGGCGGCGCATCCGGCCAGATGAGATCCAGCACCTTGGAGTTGACGCCGTCGGCGCCGACCAGTACTTCCCCCGTGGCGCTGCTGCCGTCCTCGAAGCGCGCTGTCACCGAGTCGGCATCCTGCGACAAGGCCGCGAGCCGCTTGTTCATGTGCACTCGGATCGGACAGCGTACGCCGGACTCTGGAGCGAACTCGAGCACGCGCTTGTACAGGCACATCAGCAGGTCGAGCCGGTGCATGTGGTGAAAGCCGCCGCCCTGGGCGATCTTCTCCGACGCGTTGTAGCCGATCGGCTTGCGCGAGACCGTGCCGTCCGGCATCACGTTGCAGGTCGCCTCGAGGATGGCGGCGCGGCCCCCGTCAATCGCGCCGTGCGGGCCCTTCGGGTCGCCGCCGTCGAGGTCGATGCCCAGCCAGTGACACAGCCGCGCGCCGTTGGGCGGGATGTTCAGGCCGGCGCCGGCCGCGGCCGGCGTGCGCGTCTGCTCATAGACGTCGACGGACTCGAACGCGCCGCCCGCCTCGCGCAGCGCCAAGGCCGCGAACAGGCCGCCCATGCCAGCACCAATCACCACTGCACGCATGGAAATTCCTCCTAAGTTGCGTCACCGTGAACACCGCTCGATCGATCGATCCGTGAGCGGACAGCTGCGGTCAATTGGAGACTCTATTCAAGGGCCCGGTCAGCTTGCGGATTCGGTGGACCCACTCCGATGGAATGTCGGAGCCAGCTCAGCGCCCTGCTTCTCTATCTTGGCAGAACTAGTCTAGGAATCTGCCTCTCGGCAATCCAATACCTTCTTGACGATCGCGCGATACCGCTACGGTATTGGCGCGCCGCGTCAGGCGACCGCGTCCCGCGAGAGGGCGCGAGTCCACAGCCTGCGTGACGATCTGGCTGTGGAGTCCATCCACGCCCTGAGGCCTCTGCCTTGACGTCGAGGTCCTGAAGCCAGCACCGCACACTGCGCGTGGCCCGCACCATCGCCGACCTCGCCGGGGCCGACAGGATCGCCGTGGGCCATGTGGCCGAAGCGATCCAGTACCGGCGGGTGCTGGTGGCGGGGTAAGTGGAGGTGGAAGCGGAAGGTTGACGCTCCCCATTGCGGCATACCGCAGCCGCCTCCCCTGGGGCGTCCTCGGCCGACTCGGGACGGTCCGGCGATCGACCGAGCTGGGACCCCGGCAACGCCGCGCCACGGCCACCCGCCAGGGCGCTGCTCAGCGGGCTTGGGGTGGCCCGGCGCTCAACTCAAAGCAGCGGCGCCAGCGCCCGTTCCGCCTGGGCGCGCTCGAGCGCATTGCGGGCGGCCCAGTCGGTGAGCTGGTCGGGCGCGATCTTGCCAACGTTGAAGTAGGCCGCCTCGGGATGGGCCAGGTAGAAGCCACTGACGCTGGCCGCCGGCGTCATGGCCAGGCTCTCGGTCAGCGCCATGCCGGCGTCCGCGGCCTGCAAGACCTCGAACATCTGCCGCTTGACGGTGTGGTCGGGGCAGGCCGGGTAGCCCGGCGCCGGGCGGATGCCGCGGTACTGCTCGGCGATCAGCGCCTCCGTGCTGAGGCTCTCACCCTCGGCATAGCCCCAGAACTCGGTGCGCACGCGCTGGTGCATGCGCTCGGCAAAGGCCTCGGCCAGCCGGTCGGCCAGGGCCTTGAGCATGATGGCCGAGTAGTCGTCGTGGTCGGCCAGGAACTGCGCCTCCTTCTTGTCCACGCCGTGGCCGGCGGTGACGGCGAAGAGGCCGATGTAGTCAGGCTGGGCGCCGCGGGGCGCGATGAAATCGGCCAGGCAGCGGTTGGGTCGCCGCACCCCGTCGATCACCGGCCGTTCGGACTGCATGCGCAGCCCGCGCCAGGTCATCAGCACCTCGCTGCGGCTGTCGTCGGTGTAGATCTCGATGTCGTCGTCGCCCACGGTGTTGGCGGGGTAGAGGCCGAGCACGCCATGCGCCTGCAGCCAGCGGCCCTCGATCAGGCGCTGCAGCATGCGCTTGCCGTCGCTGAAGACGCGCTGGGCCTCGTGGCCCACCACCTCATCGCGCAGGATCTGCGGAAAGGCGCCCGCCAGGTCCCAGGTCTGGAAGAAGGGCGCCCAGTCGATGCAGGCGGCGAGTTCGGCGAGGTCGTAGTTCCGGAACACGCGCCGGCCCAGGAACTTCGGCTTGGGCGGCTGGTAGCCGGCCCAGTCGAGCGGGGTCTTGTTGGCGCGGGCGGCCGACAGCGACACCATGGGCGTGGCCTTGCGGCTGGCGTGCAGCTCACGCAGCTTGTCGTAGTCGGCGCGCAGGTCCTCGATGTACTTGGCCGCACGCTCGTCCGAGAGCAGTTCGGAGCACACGCCCACGCTGCGTGAGGCGTCGGGCACATAGACCACCGGGCCCTCGTAGTGGGGCGCGATCTTCACCGCCGTGTGGACCCGGCTGCAGGTGGCGCCGCCGATGAGCAGGGGCGTCTGGCGCTCGCGGAAGTAGGCGTCGCGCTGCATCTCGGCGGCCACATGCTGCATCTCCTCGAGGCTGGGCGTGATCAGGCCCGACAGGCCGATCAGGTCGGCGCCCTCGGCCTTGGCACGCGCCAGGATGTCGTGGCAGGGCACCATCACGCCCATGTTGACGACCTCGAAGTTGTTGCACTGGAGCACGACGGTGACGATGTTCTTGCCGATGTCGTGCACGTCGCCCTTGACGGTGGCGAT
>CAISYQ010000324.1 GCA_903889735.1 uncultured Methylibium sp. | reverse complement strand
GGGTCACATGGGCGCGGTACAGCTGCTCCCTCAGGCCGCGGTTGCTGGCGTACTGCATCACCGGTATGTAGACCGGCATGTGCAGCGTCAGCCGGTGGCGGGTGTCGCCGCTCGCAGGTGCAGCGCCTGGGTCGCTCACCGTGGTGCCTTCTGGAGCCTCCTGCAGGAGGGTGGCCGCCAGCACATCCTCGGGCACGCCGGCCAGGTCGGCGGTGCTCACCACCTGCTCGAAGGCATCGGTCGCATCCAGCACATGCTCCGAGAAGGCCTGGCCCAGGTCGGCCAGCCGCGCCTGGATGGCGGCAAAGCGATCCCGGCCAGCGCCCTGGAGCTCGGCGCCCGACAGCACGAAATCGCGCATCGCGTTCGAAAGTGCCCTCGCCCGCGACGCGGGCAGTGAGGCGGCCGCCGGACTCGCCGCCAGGGCCTTGTACTTGGCGTAGAGCCGCTCATCGGCACCAAGCCGCGTGTAGAACTCGGTCACCCTGGGCAGCGCCTCGGTGTAGGCCGCGCGCAGCTCGGGCGTGTCGGCCACGGCATTGAGGTGGCTCACGGCACCCCAGGCGCGGCCCAGCTTCTCGGTGGCGACATCCAGCACGGCGGACAGCGCGTCGTACTCGGCCGGTACCTCCGGGCCCGTCACCCGCTCCAGCGCGGCTTCAGATTCGAGCAGCAGCGCATCGACGGCCGGGGCGACATGCGCCGGGCGGATCTGGCCGAAGCGGGGCAGGTCAGAGGGTTCGAGCAGGGGATTGGTCATGTGGGAATCTCGTTCAGAAGCGTTCTATGACTGCGCGGGTGGGCGGTGGTTCCTGGTTGGGCTGGCCGAGCCGCGGTGCGGTGGGTTCATGCGGGGTGCGGGGGCGTGCTGGATGCCAGGACTGGCGACCCATGAAAAAAGCCGCTGTCGCCAGCGGCCTCCAGACCGAACCTCGGTGGACGCCGCAAGCCGCTCAGCCCTTCGTGGTCGCGCCGAGCGCGATCTTCAGCAGATCGGCCACGGTGTTGGCGTTGAGCTTTTCCATGATGTTGGCGCGGTGGGCCTCGACCGTCTTGATGCTGATGCCCAGGTCATCGGCGATTTGCTTGTTCAGCCGTCCCGCCACGATGCGCTCGAGCACCTGGCTCTCGCGGGTGGTCAGCCGTGACAGCAAGGCATCCCGGCTGGCCGCTTCCTGGTGCAGGGAGAAGGCGGAGCGGGCCTGGTCCAGCATGCGCTCGACCAAATTGACGAGCTCTTCTTCCTTGAAGGGCTTCTCGATGAAATCCATCGCGCCCTTCTTCATGGTCGTCACCGCCATCGGCACGTCGCCGTGGCCGGTGATGAAGACCACCGGCAGCGGGCTCTTGCGCTCGACCAGGCGGTCCTGCAGTTCCAGGCCGCTCATGCCGTCCATGCGGACATCGGCGATCAGGCAGGCGACTTCACGCGGGTCGAAGCGCGAGAGGAAGGATTCGGCCGAATCAAAGCACTTGACCCGGTAGTCCTTGCCTTCGAGCAGCCACTGCAGCGAATCGCGCACGGCCTCGTCGTCATCAACGACGTAGACGGTACCTCTCTTGGGGATCAGGCTCATGCGTTTTCCGTGACCTTGGAGACAGGGGGCTCTGGGGCCGGAGAGGCCGCTTCGATGGGCACCGTGAACGCAAATCGGCACCCGATTGCGAGCTCGCCATTGTAGAGGTTCTCGGCCCGAATCCGTCCCCGGTGCGATTCGATGATCGAGCGGCACAGCGAGAGACCGATGCCCAGGCCGTCGGGCTTGGTCGAGAAGAAGGCTTCGTAGAGCCTGGCCATGACGTCCTGATTCAGGCCGGGTCCCTGGTCGGTCACGCTGAACTCGATCACGCCGCCTTCCTCGGCCGTGTGCCGGGGCACCACGCGCAACTCGATGTGGCGGCGCGCCGACGGCAGCTGGGCGTTGTCGATGGCCTCGGCGGCGTTCTTCAGCAGGTTCAACAGGACCTGCTCGATCAGGATGGGATCGACCCTCACGTCCGGCAGGCGCTGGGCCACGTAGGTGCGGATCGCCACGTTGCGGCGGCGGACCTCGATGCCGGCCAACTCGACCGCGTCTTCCACGATGTCCTGCGCCCTGGCCAGCTGGCGCTGAGGTTCGCTGCGTTTGACGAAGGCGCGGATGCGGTGGATGACTTGGCCGGCGCGCTGCGCCTGGCGCGCGGTCTTCTCCAGGGCGGCGATCAGGTCGGGCTTGGCGATGGCATCGGCCTTGACCCGCGAGACCATGCCGTTGCAGTAGTTGCTGATGGCCGTGAGCGGCTGGTTCAGTTCGTGGGCGACGCTGGAGGCCATCTCGCCCATCATCATCAGCCGGCTGGTCACCTGGGCCTTCTCGGCTTGGTGCGCGGCCTGTTCCTCGGCCCGGCGGCGGGCGGTGATGTCGGTGGCGATGAGCATTTGCGCCAGCCGGCCATCGGTCCATTGCACGTAGCGGGCGCGGACATCGAACCAGCGTTGCAGCGGTTCGACGAAGACCTCGCGCGCATCCGCGGCGGCCTCGGTCAGGTGTTGTGCGGGCAGGCCGCCGAAGCCGTCGACCGATTCGTCGGCGTCGTGCCCCAGCTCCGCACCTTCGTCCCCGCCGGCCAGCAGCGCGTGGCCACGGCCCTCGACACCGAACCAGAGCCGGTAGGAGCGATTCGCGAACAGCACCTCGGCCTTGGTCACCGAGAGCACCGAGACCGCGGCCTCCAGCCCCTCCAGCACGGTGGTGAAGCGCTCGTGCGAAGCCGAGAGCTGGTCCCGGATGCGCTTGGCCTCGGTGATGTTGGTCATCGAGGTCATCCAGCCCGTCTGGTTGCCCTTGGCATCGACCAGTGGCGAGACATACATGCGCGCGTCGAACAGGGTGCCGTCCTTGCGCATGACCCGGATCTCGATCCCGCCGGCCGGGCTGCGCCCTTGCAGCTCCTGCTGCAGCAGGCGGTTGTTCTCCTCCAGCCGGTTGGGTGGCCAGTAGGGGTAGGGCGGCAGGCGACCGATCAGCTCGGTCTCGGCGAAACCGGTCATGACGGAGAAGGCGGGGTTCACGTAGCTGATCCGGCCTTCGAGGTCCATGGCCCGCATGCCGGTCAGCATGGAGTTCTCCATCGCGCGGCGGAAGTTGGTCTCGGAGACCAGCGCGCTCTGCATCTGCGAGCGGCGACGCATGTGCCGCCAGGCGCCCAGCAGCATCCAGACCGTCAATGCCGACAGCGCCACCACCATCCAGAACAGGGTGTTCCCGATCAGGCCGATCGACGTCCGCCAGCCTTCGCCGCGCACCACGATGCCATTGCCTGAGGGCGCCAGCGGCACGTCTTGCAGAAAGCCGGCGCGGCGCGTGGTGCTGCTGCCCGGCTCGCGCGAGACGCTGCTGGCCAGCACGCGGTCATTGGCATCGACCAGGCTGATCGCGTGCCGGCGCGTGACCTCGGGCGGCACGAAGTAGCGCAGCAGCGACTCCACCGAGTACTCGGCCACCAGGGTCCCGGAGAAGGCGCTGCGGTCGATCAGCGGGACCTGAATCTGGAACACGGCCATGGAGCCGGCGCTCTCGAAAGGGCGCGAGTAGACCGGCTGGCGCAGATCGCGCGCGGCCGAAAACGCCCAGGCGGGCTCGCCGGCGTCGAGCTCAGGCCCGGGGGGCTCGGGCGGGCCGACCAGCGGCAGGGTGGTCGGGAGCGAGGGTTCGGGCAGGCGCAGCAGTTCGCCGGGATGGTTGGGTGAGAGGTGGTGCGCCTTGGGCCGCTGGTCGGCGGTGAGCCAGGCCAGGCTCACGATCTCCGGCCGCTCGCGCGCGAAACTGACCGCCTGTCCGTTGAATTCGTCCAGATCGATGGCCTGCGTCGCGACCTCGCGCGCCATCCGCACGAGCTGCTCCTGGTTCTCGATCAGGCGCAGCCGGATCTGCTGTTGGGCGATCTCGGTGTCGCGCTTGACCGATTCGAGCTCCCGCTCGAATTCTTCATTGCGCAGGTACCAGAAGGCCGTGATGATGGCCGCGAGAAACAGCAGCACCGAGAAAAGCGGCGCCAAGGCGGCGAAACGGTCCTGCCGGGCGGGGGACTGCCTTTTCCACCAAGTCCAGAGCGTGCGCCTTTGCCGGGCCTCGTCGGGGAGGCCCAGCGTGGAGTCCGAGGGGGGCATCCGCATCTCGCGATTATCGAGCGTCCTGGTTGGGAGGCCGGCTCACTTGACCAGTCATCGCCAGCGCGGGCGATGTGTTTCCAGCCACCCCGGTGTCGGTAAATTCCATAATATAAAATGTATTCGTATGATACGGAACACCGAGAATTTGTGAGAAACTGCGTCCACACCGAAAACCCCGGGTGGCAAAGCGCGGCCCGAAGACCAGGAGACTGACCATGTCTGCAATGCCGGAGTCCTTTGCCGCCAGCGCCGGAAACGATCCCACGGACATCGATGCCGCGGAGACGCGCGAGTGGCTCGACGCGCTGTCGGCGGTCATCGAATCCGAGGGTCCGGAGCGCGCGCACTTCCTTCTCGAGCAGTTGCTCGAGGAGGCCCGCCAGCACAGCGTGGACATGCCGTTCTCGGCCAACACCGGCTACGTCAACACCATCGAGCCCACCGATGAGGAGCACAGCCCGGGAAACCTCGAGCTCGAGGGACGCCTGCGGGCCTACATGCGCTGGAACGCGATGGCGCTCGTGGTCAAGGCCAACCGCCTGCATCCGGCCGATGGCGGCGACCTCGGGGGACACATCAGCAGCTTCGCCAGCCTGGCCCATCTGTTTGCCGCCGGCTTCAACCATTTCTGGCATGCCGAGAGCGAGGGCCATGGCGGCGACCTGCTCTACATCCAGGGGCACAGCAGCCCGGGCATCTACGCCCGCGCCTTCCTCGAGGGGCGGCTGAGCGAGGACCAGATGCTCAACTTCCGCCAGGAGGTCGGCGGCAAGGGTCTCTCCAGCTACCCGCATCCGAAGCTGATGCCCGAGTTCTGGCAGTTCCCCACGGTCAGCATGGGCCTGGGGCCGCTGATGGCGATCTACCAGGCGCGCTTCCTGAAATACCTGCACGCGCGGGGCATCGCCGACACCAGCCAGCGCAAGGTCTGGGTCTTCTGTGGCGACGGCGAGATGGACGAGCCCGAATCGCTGGGCGCCATCGGCCTGGCCGCGCGCGAGAAGCTCGACAACCTGGTCTTCGTCGTCAACTGCAACCTGCAGCGGCTGGACGGTCCGGTGCGCGGCAACGGCAAGATCATCCAGGAACTCGAGGGCGAGTTCCGGGGCTCCGGCTGGAATGTGATCAAGCTGATCTGGGGCAAGGAGTGGGACGGTCTGCTGGCGCGCGACAAGGACGGCGCCCTGCGCAAGATCATGATGGACACGCTCGACGGCGATTACCAGGCCTTCAAGGCCAATGACGGCGCCTTCGTGCGCAAGAACTTCTTCGGCCGCGACCCGCGCACGCTGGAGATGGTGGCCAAGATGACCGACAAGGACATCTGGTACCTGCGCCGAGGCGGTCACGACGCGCAGAAGGTCTACGCCGCCTTCCACCGCGCCAACCAGGCCCAGGGCCAGCCCACCGTGTTGCTGGTCAAGACCGTCAAGGGCTGGGGCATGGGCAGCGCCGGTGAGGGCAAGAACACCGCCCACCAGGCCAAGAAGCTGAGCGACGAGGACCTCAGGTTCTTCCGCGACCGCTTCAACATCCCCATCCCGGACGCGCAGCTGGCCGACATCCCCTTCTACAAGCCGGCCGACGACACGCCGGAGATGAGGTACCTGCATGAGCGCCGTGCGGCCCTGGGCGGCTACCTGCCGCACCGCCGCACCAAGGCCGACGAGAGCTTCACCGTGCCGTCGCTGGAGACCTTCAAGGCGGTGCTCGAGCCCACCGCCGAGGGCCGTGAGATCAGCACCACCCAGGCCTATGTGCGCTTCCTCACGCAACTGCTGCGCGACCAGGCCCTGGGCCCGCGGGTGGTACCCATCTTGGTCGATGAGGCGCGCACCTTCGGCATGGAGGGGCTCTTCCGCCAGATCGGCATCTACAACCCGGAAGGCCAGAAGTACACCCCGGTCGACAAGGACCAGGTCATGTACTACAAGGAAATGACCAACGGTCAGATCCTGCAGGAGGGCATCAATGAGGCCGGCGGCATGAGCAGCTGGATCGCTGCGGCGACGTCGTACTCGACAAACAACCGCATCATGGTGCCG
>CAISYQ010000323.1 GCA_903889735.1 uncultured Methylibium sp. | reverse complement strand
GTCCAGTCCGGCAATCGTGTTGACCAGTGCGGTGGTCTTGCCACCGCTGAAAAGACTGTCCAGATCCTTTTCTTCCTTCACATCGATCATCGAGCGGATGGTCTTGCCACGTAGGTCGGAATACATCTGCATCTTGCGGCCGTCGGCCGTTTCCTTGTTGAATAGGCGGCAGGCATCCGGAATGGGCTGTGCTTGCCCCTTGCAGCAACTGCGCACCAGATCGAGCAGCCGTTTGACCTCGGTGTGGTCGTGAATGACCTCCCCCTCGCGGTTGATGTAGACGAGGTAGTAGGGGTGCAGTCGGTTGTGCAGGCTGACGTTGACACTTGGATTCAGGTTGCGCAGCGTGAATATCACACCAGGGCGCAGGCCCAGCTCAGGCTTGGCAGGTACCACGGCGTGCATCCCGCTTGGCATATTGCTCAAATCGCCATTGGCCTTGACGTAGTTGAGCAAATCCATGCGGAAGTCATTGAGCCCCAGGTCAGTGATCGAAACGCCGGTTTTTAGGTCTTCCAGCTCGATCACTTCCTCTTGCAGGCGACGCAGTTGCTCCTTGCGGTAGGACACGTCATTGGCTTGGGCGCTCAGCACGTTGTCGTCACCGGTGGCCGTGACGTCGGCAATCATCATCCGGCTTTCAACCCGCTCCTTGAGGTTGATGTACTCGTCGAGCGAGATGTCCGGCCAGTAGTTGACCAGCTGGATGCTGGTGTTGGGTGAGCCGATGCGATCCACCCGCCCGAAGCGCTGGATGATGCGTACTGGGTTCCAGTGGATGTCGTAGTTGATCAGGTAGTCGCAGTCCTGCAGGTTCTGGCCTTCGGAAATACAGTCGGTGCCAATAAGCAAGTCAATCTCTGCCGGTTCGTTCGGCAGCACGATGGCCTTCTCCTTCGAGCGCGGCGAGAAGAGGGTGAGCAGTTCCTGGAAGTCGTAGCTCTTCTTGAGCGTGGACTTCGGGGCACCCTTGCCAGTGACTTTGGCGCTGTGCAGGGCCTGCGTTGCCAGCAGCTCCGGTGCTAAATTGGCATACAGATAGTCAGCGGTGTCGGCGAAGGCCGTGAAGATCAGCACCTTTTTGTTGCCGGGATTCAGCGGTGCTTCGATCTTTTCCAGAACCAGTGCCTTTAGATGCTGCAGCTTGGCGTCATCAGCTGGCGTGATCTTGTTCATCGAAGCCAGCAAGGCATCAATGATCTCCAGATCGACTTTCAGCTCGTGTTCCCACGAGGGCAAGTCCATGTCGGCGAGGCTGATCTTGACCTTGCCGCCGATCTCATCATCGCCAAGAGCCGGCAGGTCGTCGTCGTCCGCGTCGAGGTTTTCCAACTGGTCGGTTAGGTCATCGATGCTGGCGACGTTGCCGGTTTGATTGAATGTGCTGATCTTGGTCAGCGTATTGGTGTGGTTCGCCCGCAGCGACTGGAGCGTCAAGCGGAAGGACTGAATCGAACTTTCGAGGCGCTTGAGCAGGTTGGTCGTCATCAACGCCTGCAGACTTTTCTCGCGGTCAGCTTGCTTGAGCTTGCCTTTGCCAGCGACCTGCGTGTCGTACATCTCCTCGTACTTCTTGAGCCGACTCGGCAGGATGTAGCTGATCGGCGCGTAGACAGCGAGCTTGAGCAGGGACAGTTGCTCGAAGATCTCGTTGAAGCTCATCACATCAGTTCGCTGCGTGAGCGGGCTGTGGAACGACAGGGGCTTTCGACGCTCGGGGAATTGGCCGATGTCCTTGGTGTCGTAGAAAGTCTGGATGTGCTTACGCGAGCGTGCGATGGTGACGCTGTCGAGCAGTTCGAAGAAGTCGAAGTCCAACGAATCCAGGATGGCCCGCGCTGTGCGCTCTTCCGGTGGAAGCTTTGCCCATGCGTTGAAGCTGGCCTGCGCACCACGGAATATGTCCTCTACCGTCTTGCCGGTGCGCAGCTTCTTGCTGAGGTTTTCGGAGTCACCCTCGTAGGCCAGTGCCAGTTGATTGCGCAGGTCATTGAAGCGGTTGTTCACCGGAGTGGCCGAAAGCATCAGCACCTTGGTTTTAACTCCCTCCTTGATGACCTTATTCATCAGCTTCTGGTACCGGGTCTCCTTGTCTTTGTAGGCGTCGTTGTTCCGGAAGTTGTGCGACTCGTCGATGACGACGAGGTCGTAGTTGCCCCAGTTGATGCGGTTCAGCGGTGTGCCAAACGACTCGCCGCTGGTGCGGCTGAGGTCGGTATGGCAGAGCACGTCATAGTTGAACCGGTCGCGGGCAAAGATGTTGGTCTTTAGGTTGCGGTTGTAGTTCAGCCAGTTGTCTGCCAGCTTCTTAGGGCACAACACCAGCACGGAACGGTTTCGCAGCTCGTAGTACTTGACGACTGCCAAGGCCGTGAAGGTCTTGCCCAGGCCGACGCTGTCGGCCAGGATGCAGCCGCTGTAGGTCTCGAGTTTGTTGATGATCCCGGTGGCCGCATCCTTCTGGTAGTTGAAGAGCTTGTTCCAGATGAGCGTGTCTTGGTAGCCCGTGCGGTCGTTCGGCAGGACGTCCTCGTTGATGTCGTCGAGGAACTCGTTGAAGATGTTGTAGAGCATCAGAAAGTAGATGCTCTCGGGCGAGTTCTCCTGGTAGACCGATGCGATGTGGTCGCAAATCTGCGCGGTCACATCTTCCAGCTTGTCTGGGTCTTGCCAGATCTGGTTGAACAGACTGAGGTAGGTGGCAGTGAAGGTTGGCTCGTCCATCTTGTTGACGAGGTTGGAGACTGCATTGCCTTGCTGGTAGCCGAGGTCGACGGCGGTGAAGCCGTGCAATGGCATATAGGCCGTATCTGTGGCGGCCGCCTGCACACAGGCGAATTGCTGCATCGGGGCCTTACTGCGATTCGACTTGAAGGTCGCCTTGCGTCGCATCCAGTCAGCGCACTCCTTTGCAATCGCGCGCTGGGTCAGCTTGTTGCGCAGCTGAATCTCGAACTCACTCCCGTACAGGCTCCGTTCGCGGTCAGCCTTGGGGATGTGGAACTCCTTGCGTTCCTTGCGAATCTTGTCCGTGACCTCGTTGGCGACGAACGTCGGCGAAGTGAAGATGAAGTTCAGCTCGTCGATCTTTTCCAGCTCTGCTTTCAGCGCTTCGAACGCGTACATCGAGAAGCAGGAGGCTGCGATCTTCAGGCGGGCACCGGGCTTGAGCGTCTGCTTGAGGTCGTCGCCGAGCAGGCGGTTGATGTTGTCGATGAGTTCCATCAAGAATCCGCCTTTGGAGACGTGGCGTAGCCAGGAGCCAGTAGCGCGTTCTTCACGCCGTAAAGTGCCAGATGGTCTTTGAGCCACAGGCGGTATTCGGGGCCACGCAGGCGGTGGTCGGGGGAGCAGTCGACGCTCCAGCGCCGGAGCATGTATCCAGCAGTAGCGGCCCGAAGCTTCAGTGCCAGCACGCCGCCGGTGAAGCTGTAGTCGCGTGCCGTGATTTCAGGTCTAGGCTGGTCTGGATGCGGAACCAGTTCGATCTCGACAATCCGCGTCCACTGGATGTCGTCGTCAGGACGTTCGCCAAGCTTTGGGTCCTCGTCGAGTGTCCTGGGCGCTTCGATCCGAGTGATCACGAAGTCGCGGAACTCTCCGGTCTTGCGGTCGAATGCTCGGACGTGCCAACGTAGACCGCTGTCCACGAGCGCGAAGGGAACGATCACCCGCTCCGACTCTCCGTTGCTCACCGAGTGGTAACTGATGGCGACCGCACGCTTGGCGTGGATGGCTCTGCAGATAGGTGCCAGCACGTCCATGCAGGGGCTGCTCAGTGCAGCGGGGGCCTCGCAAGGCAATAGCGGGTGCGAATCACTGTTCACGCCATCGCCAAACCCCAACGAAAGTGCCGACAGAACGC
>CAISYQ010000322.1 GCA_903889735.1 uncultured Methylibium sp. | reverse complement strand
TGGCGGTCCTCGCCGTAGTCGACGAAGCAGGCCTCCAGCGAGGGCTCGACGCGGGTGACGACGGCCTTGGAGATGGTGCCCTTGCGCTGTTCGCGCCCCTCGATCTCGGTCTCGAAATCGAGCAGTTTCTGGCCTTCGACGATCGCCAGGCGCCGCTCTTCGGGCTGCGTGGCATTGATCAGCATGCGTTTCATGTGCACTCCTTCGTGCAGGTGGCCACCCCAGATGGGCGCGCCTTCTGCACACGAACTCGACCGCGCCCTGGTCGGGGCTGCAGCCTGTCGATGCACGAAACAGCGTGGACAAACCGGGAAGGAATCGCCCTGGACCCGCTCGCCGCCCCCGGTAAGGGGCCTTTGGCTCGCAGGCGTTGGCGCGTGCGCCCGTGCGTCTCAGGAGGTCACAGCCGACGGCAGGGCCGCGGCGTGGCGAGCTCCGGCCACACGCCCGTTCACCGGCGGCGCAGCGGCTGCGGTCGGTGGGTGCGAGGCGGGTAGGGAGCGGGCCGAAGACATCCGGATCATCACGGAGCGCGGGCTGCAGGTCGCCGGCAAGGCCCCCTTGGGGAGCACCTGCCGCCCGGCCTGCAGCCGGAAACCTTGTTGGGTGGGTCGTTCTACGCTGGTTCTGCCGCCGCGCCGCGCTGCCTGCCGCTCACCTTGGGAGCCGGCCCGGCCGCGTCGCTCGGCGTTGCATCACCGAATACCCGTCGCCTCATGGCGGCAGGGCCCACGGGTTTGCGCAGTGACCGCTAAACTCAAGCAGATCAATCACTTACGGCGCACACGTGGTGCAACGCATTATAGGAGCCAAAGCAGGGGCGGCCAAGAGGCCCCCGCGGTCGGCGGCGAAGGGGCCGCGCGCCGCGCCGCTGCCTGTGCGCGCCGTGGCCCTGCCGCCCCGCGAGCGGTCCGGCCGGGCCGAGGCGGTGCTGCAGCAATCGGCGCCCTCGGCACCCTCCCGGGGCGCCACGGTGCCCGCCGTCCAGCACCTGGTCGTCGGCGAGGACGGCGCCGACCAGCGGCTCGACAACTACCTCCTGAAGACGCTCAAGGGCGTGCCCAAGACCCATGTCTACCGCATCATCCGCAGCGGCGAGGTGCGGGTCAACCGCGGCCGGGCGGCGGCCGACACCCGCCTGGCGCTGGGCGACGAGTTGCGCCTGCCGCCGGTGCGGGTGGCCGAGCCGCAATCGGACACGCCGGCCCCGCCGCGGGAATTCCCGGTGGTTTTCGAGGACGAGCACCTGATCGCCATCGACAAGCCCGCCGGTGTGGCAGTGCACGGCGGCAGCGGCGTGAGTTTCGGGGTGATCGAGCAGTTGCGGCGCGCGCGGCCGGCGGCCGCTTTCCTGGAACTCGTGCACCGCCTCGACCGCGAGACCTCCGGCCTGCTGCTGATCGCCAAGAAACGCAGCGCCCTGACCGGCCTGCAGGCGCAGTTCCGCGCCCGCGAGACCGGCAAGACCTATGCCGCGCTGGTGCCGGGCACCTGGCCCGCGAGCCGCCGCCTGATCGACATCCCGCTGCACAAGTACCTGGATGCCGAGGGCGAGCGCCGCGTGCGGGTCACCGGCGCCGACGACCCCCAGGGCCAGCGCTCGATCACCCTGGTGCAGGCGGTGGAGCCCGCGCTCGCCGGCCACAGCCTGCTCGACGTCACCATCAAGACCGGCCGCACCCACCAGATCCGCGTCCACCTGGCGAACGAGGGCCATGCCATCCTCGGCGACGACAAGTACGGTGACTTCGCGCTCAACCGGCGCCTGGCCCGCGGCGAGACGGTGCCGGGGCTGAAGTTCGACCGCATGTTCCTGCACGCCCGCCGGCTGCGTTTTGCCCACCCGGCCAGCGGGGAGCCGCTGGAGCTGCTGGCGCCCCTGCCGCGGGACTGCGAGGCGCTGCTGCGCGCGCTCGCCACCCTGCCCGGATGAACGGGCCGCAGCCCCCGGGCCCGTCCGCCTGGCCGACCCCATGACCGATCCCATGACCCTCTCAAGCCCCCCGGCCCCCCGCCAGTTCGACCTGCTCGTGTTCGACTGGGACGGCACGCTGTTCGACTCCACCGCGCTGATCGTGCGCTGCATCCAGGCGGCGGCCGCCGACCTGGGCACCTCGGTGCCCAGCGACGCCCAGGCCGCCTGGGTGATCGGCATGGGCCTGGCCGAGGCCCTCCAGCATGCCGTGCCCGACCTGCCCCGGGAGCGCTATCCGGAGTTGGGTGAGCGCTACCGCCACCATTACGCCGCCCGCCAGCATGAACTGACGCTCTTTCCGGGCACGCTGGCGATGCTGCACGCGCTCAGGGACCGCGGCCATGGCCTGGCCGTGGCCACCGGCAAGTCCCGCCGAGGCCTGGACGAGGTGTTGCAGACGGTCGAGCTCCGCGGCCTCTTCGACGCCACCCGCACCGCCGACGAGACCCGCTCCAAGCCCCACCCGCTCATGCTGCACGAGCTGATGGAGACGCTCGATGCCGCGCCCGGGCGCACCCTGATGGTGGGCGACACCACCCATGACCTGCAGCTTGCCGCCAATGCGGGTGCGGTTGGCGTGGCGGTCAGTTTTGGCGCGCACCAGCGCGAGGCGTTTGACGCGTTCGCGCCGCGCTTCGTCGCGCACTCGACCCGCGAGCTGCACAACTGGCTGCTGGCCCACGGCTGAGCGGGCATTCGCCCCGCCGGCCTGCCAGTCTTGCCCGCATTCCCATGTTGACGGTGGTCGGGTCCGCCCTTGTCTGCGCCTGAACCCCCGTTCCCGACGGCCGACCCGGACGGTCCACCGGTGGCGCTGTGCGCCGCGGAGGCGTTGGCCGAGCGCGGCCGGGCGGTTTTGTTCGACGTGCTCGAGTACGGTCGCCCGGTGCGCGCCTTCGCGCTGCGCTTCGATGGCCGCGTGGTCGCCTACCTCAACCGCTGTGCCCATGTGCCGGTGGAGATGGACTGGAACCCGGGGGAGTTCCTCGATGCCGACCGCGAGTTCATCGTCTGCGCCATCCACGGGGCGCAATACCACCCCGCTACCGGCCGCTGCGCCGGTGGCCCCTGCCGCGGCGGGCGGCTGCGGGGGCTGAACGTGGTGGAGCAGGCGGGGCAGGTCCATTGGTATCCTTCCCGCGACATCCGACCGGCTCCCGCCGCCGGACCGAGCCCCGCCGATCCACCGACCCCGCCGCCGACGCCATCATGAGTGACCCAGACACCCGCCCGCCCGCCGAATCCTCGCCTGGCGGCAATCCTTCTCCTGCAGCCCCGGGGCGCGCCCCGACCGCCATCGACAGCGGCCTGATCGAGGAATTTGCGCGCAGCTACCTGAAGGAGCGGCGCAGCGAGCGGCGTTGGCGGTTGGCCCTTCGACTGGCCTGGCTGGCGCTGTTCGGCGCGCTGGTCTGGTCGGTGGCGTCGCAGCAGCGCCACGCGGCACCCTCGGACGCCCCCCACACCGCATTGATCGAGATCCGCGGCGAGATCTCTCCCGATGGGGAAGCCGGTGCCGACGGGCTGAATGCCGCCCTGCGCAATGCCTTTGAGGACCCCGGCGCGCAGGCCGTGGTGCTGCGCATCAATTCGCCCGGCGGCAGTCCGGTGCAGGCCGGCTTGATGGTCGACGAGATCCAACGCCTCAAGGCCAAGCACGACAAGAAGCTCTATGCCGTCTGCGAGGAGCTCTGCGCCTCGGCGGCCTATTACATCGCCGCCGGTGCGGACGAGATCTTCGTGGACAAGGCCTCGATCGTGGGCTCCATCGGGGTGCTGATGGACGGCTTCGGCTTCACCGGCACCATGGAGAAGTTCGGCGTTGAACGCCGCCTCCTCACCGCCGGCACCAACAAGGGCATGCTCGACCCGTTCTCGCCGCAGACCGAGGAGCACCGCGCCCATGCGCAGGCGCTGATCGACCAGGTGCACCGGCAGTTCATCGCCGTGGTCAAGCAGGGCCGCGGCAAGCGGCTGAAGGAGTCGCCCGAGACCTTCTCGGGGCTGTTCTGGAGCGGCGAAAGCGCGATCGAGCAGGGCCTGGCCGACCGCTACGGCAGCCTCGATTTCGTGGCGCGCGAGGTCGTCAAGGCCGAGGAGGTGATCGACTACACGCCCAAGGAGAACGTCGCCGAGCGGCTGGCCAAGCGCTTCGGCGCGGCGATCGGCGCCGGCGCCGTGCGGGCCATGGGTGGAGCGGCGGGTCTTCGCTGACCGTCGGCAGGTGGAAAGGCGTTCGCGCCTCGGGCGCCCGCCGGGCTCGAAAGGTGGCGCATGACCTTCTGCGCCGCGTGATCCTCGTCCCCGCGTCGGGGGTGGATCACCTCCCCGCCTTCACCACCGCATAGCGCTCCAGCGTGCGCGCCCGCGCCTCGTCGTGCCGCACCACCGGCAGCGGGTAGTCGCGGCCCAGTTCGAGGCCGGCCGCGGCCAGGTCGATCGGCTTCGCGTTCCAGGGGGCATGCAGCGCGGCATCGGGCAGGGCGGCCAACTGCGGTAGGTAACGGCGGATGAAGCGGCCCTGCGGGTCGAACTTCTCGCTCTGCGCGGTGGGGTTGAAGATGCGGAACCAGGGCTGGGCGTCGCAGCCGCTGGAGCTGGCCCATTGCCAGCCGCCGTTGTTGGCGGCGAGGTCGAAGTCGTTGAGCTTCTCGGCAAAGTAGCGCTCGCCCCAGCGCCAGTCCAGGCCGAGGTCCTTGCACAGGAAGCTGGCCACCACCATGCGCAGGCGGTTGTGCATGTAGCCGGTCTGGTTGATCTGGTGCATGGCCGCGTCCACCAGCGGGTAGCCGGTGCGTCCCTCGCACCAAGCGGCGAACAGCGCCTCGGCGGCGGGGCCCTGTTCCCAGCGGATGCGGTCATAGGCCGGCTTGAAGCTCTTCTGCGCCACCTGGGGGTGGTGGTGCAGCACCTGGTGGTAGAAGTCCCGCCAGACCAGCTCCGAGAGGAAGGTCGCGGCCCCGCGCGCGGCAGGGGCGGCCTGCATCCGCGCCTGCGCCGCCCGGGCCAGTTCGCGGATCGATACCGTGCCGAAGCGCAGGTGCACACCCAGGTAGCTCGGGCCCTTGACGGCGGGGAAGTTGCGGGTGTCGTCGTAGCGGTCGATGCGCCCGTCAAGAAAATCCCCCAGAAGCACCTGGCCGCCGCCCATGCCGGTGGCGATCTTCAGGGCCGCCAGCGAGGTCGGCTCGAAGCCGATCTCGGCCAGGGTCGGCACGCCGCCGGCCTCATCCCCAGGCAGCGGCGCCAGCGCCGCGGCGTGGCGCTCCACCGCGTAGGCCTGCAGGTAGAAGGGCTCGAGCTTCTTCAACCAGGCGTTCTTGTAGGGCGTGAACACGCCGTAAGGGCCGCCGGCCGCCGTGAGGACCTCGTGGGTGTCGAACACCACCTGGTCCTTGGACGGGTGGAAGGCGATGCCAGCGTCCGCCAGCGCGCCGCAGACGCGGGCGTCGCGGGCCAGCGCGGCCGGCTCGTAGTCGGTGTTGGCGTAGACGGCCTGCACCCGCAGGGCGCTGGCCAGGCGGGGAATCTCCTCGCGGGCCCAGCCGTGGCGCACGATCAGGCCCACGCCCTCCACCCCCTGGGCCCGCCCCAGCGCCCGCAGTCCGGCGTCGAGCTCCACCAGACTCTCGCGGATGAATTCCACCCGGCGGTCGGCACGCGGCAGGGCGTCGAGGATCTCCCGGTCGAACACGAAGGCGACCCAGACCCGGCGCGCCGCCCGCAGCGCGTGGTGCAGTGCGGCATGGTCGTGCACACGCAGGTCGCGGCGGCACCAGACCAGGGCCTGGTCGAGGGTTTTCGGTGGGGTGTCGGGCATGGGCGGAGTGTGCCGGGTGTCTAGAATCGTCGCATGGACTCGCAATCCGCATCGAACTTCACCAACCAGTTCCTGATCGCCATGCCGGGCATGGCAGATGACAACTTTGCGGGTTCGGTGGTCTACCTCTGCGAGCACACCGAGCACGGCGCGCTCGGGCTGGTGATCAACAAGCCCAGCGACATCAAGCTCGGCCGCCTGTTCGAGAAGGTCGAGCTCGCGCTGGACCGTGAGGAACTGGCCGAGCAGCCGGTCTACCTAGGCGGGCCGGTGCAGGTGCAGCGTGGTTTCGTGTTGCACGAGCAGAGCGAGGCCGACGCGGCCGACCTCGATGCCGACGGCGCCCTCTACAGCTCCTCGCTGCGCATCCCCGGCGGCATGGCCATGACCACCAGCAAGGACGTCCTCGAGGCCCTGGCCTGCGGCGCCGGTCCGAAGCGGGTGCTGGTGACCCTGGGCTACGCCGGCTGGAGCGCCGGGCAGCTCGAGGACGAGATCGCCCGCAACGGCTGGATCACGGTCGATGCCCAGCCCGAGCTCATCTTCGAGACCCCGATCGAGCAGCGCTACGAGCGGGCGCTCGGCCTGCTGGGCATCAGCCAGATGATGCTCTCGCACCAGGCCGGCCACGCATGAGCGGCGCTGCGTTTTCCAACCCAGCCCCCGCTGCAGCTCCTGTCTCCGTCCCCACTCCCCTGACCCTGCTCGCCTTCGATTTCGGCCTCAAGCGCACCGGGGTGGCGGCGGGGAACACGCTGCTGCGTTCGGCCCAGCCGCTGCGAACGGTCGCCGCCGAGGGCGATGCCCGCCTCAAGCCCATCGAGGCCTTGGTGCGCGAATGGCAGCCGGCGGCGCTGGTGGTCGGCATCCCCTACCACCCCGACGGTGCGGCGCACGACAATACCCGGCGGGCACAGCGCTTCGCCCGCCAACTGCGTGGCCGCTTCGGGCTGCCGGTGCACGAGGTGGACGAGCGCTGGTCGACCACCGAGGCGCTGTCCGACCTGCACGGTGGCGAGCGCCTGACGGCCGGCGCCCGGGATGCCGACGCGGCCGCCGCAGCCATCCTGCTTGAACAGTACTTTCGGGAAAACCCATGACCACGCTTCATCTGGACGCTGAAGCGCTCTACGCCGACTTGCTGGCGCGGGTGCGCCCGCTGCTGCGCGAGGGCAGCGCGCTGGTCGGCATCTGGTCGGGTGGCGCCTGGCTGGCCGAGCGGCTGCAGCGCGACCTGGGTCTGCCGGGCGCGCCGGGCGTCATCTCCAGCGCCTTGCACCGCGACGACTTCGGCTCCCGCGGCCTGAGCACCTCGGCCGGCGCGACCGCGCTGCCCTTCGAGATCGAGGGTCGCCACATCCTGCTGCTCGACGACGTGCTCTACACCGGTCGCACGACCCGCGCCGTGATCAACGAGCTGTTCGACTTCGGTCGTCCGGCCAGCGTGACGCTGGCGGTGCTGGTGGACCGCGGCGGACGCGAACTGCCGATCGAGCCGGCCGTCTCTGCCGCGCGCATCGTGCTGCCGCCGCAGCAGACGCTGGCGCTGACCCGCGACGCCGCCGGCCGCTTTGATTTTGTGGTCGAAGGCCCCGAAGGAGGAGCCGCCTGATGCTCAGCAAGCGCAACCCCCAGCTCAATGCCCATGGCGAGCTGATCCACCTGCTGTCGACCGAGGGCCTGCCCAAGGCGGTGCTGACGCAGATCCTCGACACTGCAGGCACCTTCCTCAGCGTCAACGACCGCGACGTGAAGAAGGTCCCGCTGCTGCGCGGCAAGAGCGTCTTCAATCTCTTCTTCGAGAACAGCACCCGCACCCGCACCACCTTCGAGATCGCCGCCAAGCGGCTGTCGGCCGATGTCATCAACCTCGACATCGCGCGCAGCTCCACCGCCAAGGGCGAGAGCCTGCTCGACACCATCGCCAACCTCTCGGCCATGCACGCCGACATGTTCGTGGTGCGGCATGCCGAGAGCGGCGCGCCCTACCTGATCGCCCAGCATGTGGCGCCGCATGTGCATGTGGTCAATGCCGGCGACGGCCGCCACGCGCACCCGACGCAGGGCCTGCTCGACATGTACACGATCCGCCACTACAAGCAGGACTTCAGCCGGCTGGTGGTGGCGATCGTCGGTGACATCGTGCACTCGCGCGTGGCCCGCTCCGACATCCACGCGCTCACCACCCTGGGCGCGGCCGAGGTGAGGGCGGTCGGCCCGCGCACCCTCGTGCCCAGCGACCTGAAGGCCATGGGCGTGCGCGTCTGCCACGACATGGCCGAGGGCATCCGCGATGCCGACGTCATCATCATGCTGCGCCTGCAGAACGAGCGCATGAGCGGCGCCATGCTGCCCAGCGCGGGCGAGTTCTTCAAGAAGTTCGGCCTGACCCAGGAGAAGCTGGCGCTGGCCCGCCCCGACGCCATCGTCATGCACCCGGGCCCGATCAACCGTGGCGTGGAGATCGACTCGGCGGTGGCCGATGGCCGCCAGAGCGTGATCCTGCCCCAGGTGACCTTCGGCATTGCCGTCCGCATGGCCGTGATGTCCATCCTTGCTGGCAACGAAGCATGAAGATCCTCATCACCCAGGGCCGCGTCATCGACCCCGCCAGCGGCCGCGACGAACGCGCCGACGTGGCGATCGCGGGCGGGCGCATCGTCCGCATCGGCCCGGTCTCCGCCGACTTCGCGGCCGAGTTCGCACCCGACCGGGTTCTCGACGCCAGAGGACTGATCGTCGCGCCGGGCCTGGTCGATCTCGCGGCCCGGCTGCGCGAGCCGGGCCAGGAGCATGGAGGCATGCTCGAGAGCGAGCTGGCCGCAGCCGCGGCCGGTGGCGTCACCAGTCTGGTCTGCCTGCCCGACACCGACCCCACGCTCGATGAGCCGGGCCTGGTGGAGATGCTCAAGTTCCGCGCCCGCAAGCTCAGCCGCTGCCGTCTCTTTCCGCTCGGGGCGCTCACCCGCGGCCTGGCCGGCGAGGTGCTGACCGAGATGGCCGAGCTCACCGAGGCCGGCTGCGTGGGCTTCTCCCAGGCCGATGCGCCGGTGCGTGACACCCAGGTGCTGGCGCGCGCCCTGCAGTACGCCGCGACCTTCGGCTACACGGTCTGGCTGCGGCCCAACGACCCCTGGCTGGGCGGCGGGGTGGCCGCCAGCGGCGCGGTCGCCACCCGCCTGGGCCTCTCGGGCGTGCCGGTGAGCGCCGAGACGATCGCGCTGCACACGGTCTTCGAGCTGGTCCGGGCCAGCGGCGCGCGGGTGCACCTGTGCCGGCTGTCCAGCGCGGCGGGCGTCGAGCTGCTGCGCGCCGCCCGCGCCGAGGGCCTGCCGGTCACGGCCGACGTCAGCATCAACTCGCTGCACCTCACCGACATGGACATCGGCTACTTCAACCCGGCCATGCGGCTCGTGCCGCCGCTGCGCCAGCAGCGCGACCGTGATGCCCTGCGCGCGGCGCTGGCCGACGGCACGATCGACGCGCTGGTGTCCGACCACACCCCGGTCGATGCCGACGCCAAGACCCTGCCTTTCGCCGAGGCCGAGCCCGGCGCCACCGGCCTGGAGCTCTTGCTGGGTCTGGCGCTGAAATGGGGCCAGGATTCAGGCGCCGGCCTGCGGCGGGCGCTGGCCGCCGTGACCTGCGGGCCGGTGGCGGTGCTGGGCGGTGCGCTCGGCTCCCTGTCGGCCAGCGCCGGGCGCCTGGTCGAGGGCGGGGTGGGCGATGTCTGCGTGTTCGACCCCGACGCGCGCTGGGCCGTGGAGCCCGCCGCACTGCGCAGCCAGGGCAAGCACACGCCCTTCGCTTTCGAGACCAGCGGCTTCGAGCTGCCGGGCCGGGTGCGGCTCACCCTGGTGGCGGGGCAGGTGGCGCATGAGGCGCTTTGAGGCGCGGTGTCCGGCCGGCTGGGCGTTGCGGGTGCGTGCTGCGGGTGCACGGGTTCGGGGCGACCGCTGTGACCCGTGCGTCAGTGTTGCGCCATGGCACCCTCCGGGCGTGAGGCGTCGCCTGCGCGCGGATCAAGGATGATGCTTCGCCTGCGCGGCGCTTGGCGCCTCTTCCGCGTTGCCCTGCACATCCTGCATGGGGTGGCGATCACCCTGCTGTCGCTGGACTCGCTCGAGCGGCCGGCGCGGCTGCGGCGGGTGCAGTGGTGGGCCGCCAAAATGCTGCGGGTGGCGGGCGTGACGCTGGAGGGCGCGGGCACACCGCGGCCGGGCGGCGTGCTGCTGGTGATCAACCACATCTCTTGGCTGGACATCGTCGCCATCCACGCGCTGTGCCCTCAGGCGCGCTTCGTCTCCAAGGCCGACGTGAAGCACTGGCCGGTGCTCAGCCGCCTGGTCGATGCCGCCGGCACGCTCTACCTGGA
>CAISYQ010000321.1 GCA_903889735.1 uncultured Methylibium sp. | reverse complement strand
CCGTTCTTGGCCGCGCCTTCCGCGAACAGGCCGCGGTGATGCTGCATCTCCTCGACCTTCTTCTTGCCCATGGCGCGGCGCAGCAGGTCGGCGCCACCGAGCGAGTAGCCGCCCACGATCTGGGCCACCTGCATCACCTGCTCCTGGTAGACCATGATCCCGTAGGTCTCGGAGAGCACCTGCTCCATCAGGGGGTGCGGGTAGTCGACCGCCTCGCGGCCATGCTTGCGCGCACAGAAGCTCGGGATCAGGTCCATCGGGCCCGGCCGGTACAGCGCCACCAGCGCGATGATGTCCTCGAAGACACTGGGCCGGGCGTCGCGCAGCATGCCCTGCATGCCCCGGCTTTCCAGCTGGAAAACGGCGACCGTGCGGCCATCGGAGAGCAGCTCGTAGGTGCGGCGGTCATCGAGCTTGAGGTTCTCGAAGGCGAAGTCGCGCTGCTCGGGGTGGCGGGCCCGGATGAAGTCCTTGGCCAGTTCCAGGACGGTCAGCGTGGCCAGACCCAGGAAGTCGAACTTCACCAGGCCGATGGCCTCGACGTCGTCCTTGTCGAACTGGCTCACCGCAGCGTCGCTGCCGGGCGGCTGGTAGAGCGGGCAGAAATCGGTGATGCGCCCGGGCGCGATCAGCACGCCCCCGGCATGCATGCCGACGTTGCGCACGGTGCCTTCCACCCGCTCGGCCAGCGCCAGCAACTCGGCCACCTCTTCCTCGCGCTGCTCGCGCTGCTCGATCTCGGGCGCCTCCTTGCGGGCGTAGATCAGGCCGGGGTCGGGCTTGTCACCGGGTCGCTTGAGCGTCACCACCTTGCCGGGCGGCGAAGGGACCAGCTTGGCGACGCTGTCCACATGGCCATAGCCCATGCCCAGCACCCGTCCCACATCGCGCAGCGCGGCCTTGGCGGCCATGGTGCCGAAGGTGACGATCTGGCTCACCGCGTCGCGGCCGTACTTGTCCTTGACATAGTCGATGACGCGGTCGCGGTTGCCCTGGCAGAAGTCGATGTCGAAGTCCGGCATCGAGACCCGCTCGGGGTTGAGGAAACGCTCGAACAGCAGCTGGTAGGCCAGCGGATCGAGGTCGGTGATCTTGAGCGAATACGCCACCAACGAGCCAGCGCCCGAGCCGCGGCCGGGCCCGACCGGGCAGCCATGGGTCTTGGCCCAGTTGATGAAGTCGGCCACGATGAGGAAGTAGCCCGGGAAGCCCATCTTCAGGATGGTCTCGATCTCGAAGGCCAGGCGCTCCTCGTAGCGCGGACGCTGGCGCTCGCGCTCGGCCGCCTCCGGGTAGAGCTGGACCAGGCGCGTCTCCAGGCCCTGGGCCGAGGCATGCCGGAAGTAGGCCTCGGGCGCCATGCGAACGCCATCGACCTCGGGGGTGGGGAAGTCGGGTAGCTGCGGCTTGCCCAGGGTCAGCGAGAGATGGCAGCGCCGCGCGATCGCCACCGAGTTGGCCAGCGCCGAGGGGATGTCGGCAAAGCGCTCGGCCATCTGCTGCGCGCTGCGGAAATGCTGCTCGCGCGTGAAGCGCTTGACGCGCCGCGGGTTGATCAAGGTCTCGCCCTCGGCCACGCAGACGCGCGCCTCATGGGCCTCGAAGTCGTCTTCGGTCAGGAACTGCACCGGGTGGGTGGCGACCACCGGCAGACCCAGACGGGCCGCCAGTGGCACGGCGGCGCGCACATGGGTCTCGTGGGTGGGCAGGCCCGCGCGCTGCAGCTCGAGGTAGAAGCGCCCCGGGAAGAGCCCCGCCAGACGCTGCGCCAGCGCCTCCGCCCGGTCGGCATCACCGGCGAGCAGGGCCTGCCCGACGGCACCCAGGTCGGCGCCCGACAACGCGATCAGCCCCTCGGCATGGGCCGCCAGCCGATCCCAAGCCACACAGGCCTGCTGGCGCTGGATGTTCTCGGTCCAGGCATGCGAGATGAGCGCACACAGGTTCAGGTAACCGCGATGGTTCTGCACCAACAGCAGCAGCCGGCTGGGCGGGCGGTCACCGGCCGCCACGCCGCCTTCAGGCTCCAGCCACAGGTCGGCACCGATGAGCGGCTGCAGCCCCTGGGCGCGGGCCGCGCTGTAGAACTTGACGGTGCCGAACAGGTTGGACAGATCGGTGATGGCCAGCGCCGGCTGCCCGTCGGCCACCGCTGCCGCCACCATGTCGTCGATGCGCAGCATGCCATCGACCACCGAGTACTCGGTATGGGTGCGCAGGTGGACGAACACAGGGGCGGAAGCGGTCATGAAAGGATTCTAGGGAGGGGTGGGCAGGGAACCCGGCAGAAGCAGGGGAGGAAAAAGGCTCTTCCCTGCTCAACGGCCCCGGCCGGATGGTCCGCAAGGGCGCCGGGTTCGCGCAGGGACAAACCAAAAAGGGAGACGGTGCATCGCGGTGCCGCGGACAGCCCCGCTCAGCTGTCCCTCAGCACCGCCAGCACGTCCGAGTGGAACTCGCGCTGGTAGAGGATGTAGACCACGCCCACCGTCGCCAGAGCGAACACCTGGGCCGACACGAACCAGCCGAGTGCGGCGAAGGCAAGGTAGTAGGCGCGCAGGCCGTCGTTGAAGGTCTCCGCCGCCAGGCTCAGCACCCGCCCGGCCCGCCGCGCGAAATCCTCGCGGGAGAGCGCCGGATCGGCCAGGAACT
>CAISYQ010000320.1 GCA_903889735.1 uncultured Methylibium sp. | reverse complement strand
TTTCCCACCTTGTTCGACTTGGTCGACGAGGGTCCCACGGGCGAGCTCGACGGCGTGGACAAGAAGGATTTTTGGAAGGTGGTCGACCAGTGCTACATGTGCGACCTGTGCTACCTGACCAAGTGCCCCTACGTGCCCCCGCACGAATTCAACCTGGATTTTCCGCACACCATGCTGCGGGCCAAGGCGATCAAGTTCAAGAAGGGCGAGGTCAGCGCCGGCGAGCAGTTCCTGGCCTCGACCGACAAGCACGGGCAGTTCGCGGGCATCCCCGTGGTCGTGCAGGTGGCCAATGCCCTCAACAAGACCCAGCCGGTGCGCAAGCTGCTCGACAAGGCCCTGCATGTGCACCCGGATGCCTGGCTGCCCGAACTGGCGACGAGCCGTTTTCGCTGGAGCGCGAAGTCGCAGGGCACTGCGCAGATCGTCACCAACGGTCAGCGCACGCCGGGCAAGGTCGCGATCTTCGCCACCTGCTATGTCAACTACAACGAGCCCGGGATCGGCCACGACCTGATCAAGCTCCTGGAGCACAACGACATCCCCTACACCATCGTCGACAAGGAGCAGTGCTGCGGCATGCCCAAGCTCGAGCTCGGTGACCTCGAGGCGGTGGCCGGCAGCAAGGCGGCCAACATCCCCGTGCTGGCGAAGTACGCGAAGGAGGGTTACGCGATCCTGAGCGCGGTGCCGAGCTGCACATTGATGTTCAAGCAGGAAATCCCCTTGATGTTCCCCGACTGCGCCGACACGCAGCTCGTGAAGAAGGCGATGTTCGATCCCTTCGAGTACTTCGTGGGCCGTCACAAGGACGGTCTGCTGAAGACCGACTTCAAGAACGACCTCGGCAAGGTGAGCTATCACATCCCCTGCCACGGGCGGGTCCAGAACATCGGCAAGAAGACCGAGGAGATGCTCAAGCTCATCGGCCAGAGCGTGAGCGTGAAGATCAACACGGTGGAGCGCTGCTCTGGCCATGCCGGCACCTATGGCGTGAAGACCGCCACCCACCCGATCGCGATGAAGATCGGCAAGCCCGTCTTCAAGGCCATGGGCAAGGACGAGCCCGACTGGATCAGCTCCGACTGCCAGCTCGCCGGCCACCATATCGCCCAGGGCATGGCGCAGAACGCGCTGCCCGCGGCCAAGCTGGCGCACCCGCTGAGCCTGGTGCGCATCGCCTACGGTTTGTGACCCCCTTCTTTCAACGTTCAACGCAGGAGCCCGACATGACGACCATCACCCGCGACAGCCTCATGACGCTCGAGGCCTACGCCAAGATCCGCAAGAGCGACAAGCCCCTGGTCATCGCGCACCGCCACTTGCGCACCGTCCACCTCGGTGACCATGTCAGCGTGCAGTTCGAGGACGAGCAGACCATCCGCCGGCAGATCCAGGAGATGCTGCACATCGAGAAGATCTTCGACGAGGAGGGCATCCAGGGCGAGATCGAGGCCTACGCCCCCCTGATCCCCGATGGCCAGAACTGGAAGGCCACGATGCTGATCGAGTACCCCGATGTCCATGAGCGCAAGCGCGAACTGTCGCGCCTCATCGGCATCGAGGACCGCATGTTCGTGGAGGTCGAGGGCCACGGCCGCGCCTATGCCATCGCCGACGAGGATCTCGACCGCGAGAACGACGAGAAGACCTCGGCCGTGCACTTCCTGCGCTTCGAATTCACGCGGCCGATGGTCGACGCGGTTCGGGCGGGCGCCGAGGTCAAGCTCGGTTGCGACCACCGCAACTACCCGGCCCACCTCAGCATCGCGCCCGACACCCTGGCCAGTTTGGCCGGCGACCTGCGCTGAGGAGCGTTTCAGCGTCCGCCGCGCCAGCCGTCGGCGGCGGATGCTGCGGTGAACGCATCGGGGTGAGCCCCTTCGGCGCGTACCCCACCCCCCGGCTCCTGCGTCCTGATCCGCAGGGGCCCGCGGAGACGCTGTTTACAAGTCGGCGGGAAACTCCCCATCGAGGTAGAACCAGCAGTTGCCCTCGCGCACGAAGAGGCTGAGTTCGTGCAGCCGGTGCGCGCGCCCGCCCAGCTTGCTGCGCGCGACGAACTCCACCGTGGCGTGGTCGGCGTCCTGCTCAATCTGCCGGCGGACTTCCAGGCCGAGCCAGGTCAGACCCGGCTCCGGCGCAGCGATGCCAGCTGGTCGGGTGCTGGGATGCCAGG
This sequence comes from uncultured Methylibium sp., assembly GCA_903889735.1. Classification (GTDB taxonomy): domain Bacteria; phylum Pseudomonadota; class Gammaproteobacteria; order Burkholderiales; family Burkholderiaceae_C; genus Methylibium. Next base: position 201 of record CAISYQ010000320.1, on the reverse strand, counting down.
TCGCGAGCAGATGGGCCCGATCGTCCAGGACATAGGCGGTGTAGCGGGAGCGCATCAGCGCCGCCGCATCGGGGGCGGTCTCGCCGCCCAGAAAGCGGCCGCAGCAGGTCTGCAGGGTGGGGCCACCGCAAGGGCAGGGCAGGGTGGTCGACGGCGGTTTCTTCATTGATGGAATCATGCCCGAGCTGTATGCCCGAGCTG
>CAISYQ010000319.1 GCA_903889735.1 uncultured Methylibium sp. | reverse complement strand
TCGCCGTCCCAGGCCGGGTTGAAGCCTTCCAGCCGGGTGAGCCCGGACAGGGCCACGGACGGCACCCAGGCAAAGGCCGGGGCCTGGTAGCCGTCATGGCGACCGTAGGGCACCGCGTCCGGCCAGGGCAGTCGGCTGTACTGGGTGCCGAAGGTCACACGCGGCCAACCGAAGTTCGCACCTTCCGCCTGGAGGTTCAGCTCGTCGCCGCCGCGGGGGCCATGCTCCACCGTCCACAGCCGGCCGTCGGCCGTGGTGGCGATGCCCTGCATGTTGCGGTTGCCCGACGACAGGATTCGCTTCGCCCCGCCCTCCACGTCGACGACAAGCACCTTGCCGTACTCGGCCGACGGGTCCTGCGACAGCGGCACGGCAGAGGCGGGGTCCGGGTTCAGCGGGGCATAGACGCCATCCCAGTGGAAGTCGCCGCTGGTGAGGGCGATGTGGGTCGCGTCGAGCCGGGTCATCCGGCCGCCGGACATGTGCCCCTCCAGGGCCCGAAAGGTCTTCTTGAGGGGGAGGCAGGGATCCGTGTGGGTGATGACCGTCCAGTCGGAGGCCGTGGCCCGGAGCTCCCGCAGCGAGGTCGTGCCCGCGGGCACGGGAAGCCGCGCCAGCGCATTGCGGTAGCACTGATGGGCATCGACCCACTCGGTGTAGCTCGCGATCAGGTAGCGGGCCTGCGGCGCCTGGAACAGCAGGATGTCGTTGTAGCGGAGCCGGTCGGGCAGGAACTGGTAATCGCCGTTCTTCGGGTCGCTCGCCGCCCGCAGGTAGGCCTCGTGGTGGTTGCCGGGTGCCTCGATGGCCGTGCGGGCGAGCACGCCGTCGTTCACGGCATAGACCACGCCGTCGTTGGTGAGCAGCACCAGCTCCTGGCCGAAGGAGGTGAGCCCGCCGCCCTGCCCGCGCCGGGGGGGCGGCACGGCGATGGTCTGGGCGATGCCGATCTGCAGGAGGGTGGTCTCGATCTCGGGCGGTGGTCGGTCGGCGTCGAACAGCGCCGTGGAGAGCTTCGCATGGGCCTTTGCGGCCCTCTCGCCGAGCTGCGAGAGCAAGGGGTGCCGGGCGCTGGCCATCGCGGCGCCGATCACCACCAGGACGCCGGCGCCGACCAGGGCGGCGGCCAGGCCGGCGAGAGGCTTCAGGAGCTTTCGGTCGGGTCTCATCGGATCGAGGCTTGGCCGATGGCGGTGCGGGACGCCCGTGTGGCGTCCTCCGCGCTGGCGATGCGGGTGTAGACGGCGAGTGTTTCGCGGGCGCTGCGCTCCCAGCTGAAGGTCTCGGCGGCCCAGGCCTGCCGCCGCTGGCGGTCGGCGGCCGTTTCCTCGGTCGTTGCCAGCGTGGTCAACCGGTCTGCCAGGGCGTCGATGTCCCCCAGGGGGAAGTGGCTGCCCGCGGGCAGCCCGATCTCGAGGTTGGCGGCAATGTCGCTCGCCAGCACCGGCAGACCGAAGGACAAGGCCTCCAGCAGGGCGATGGGCAGCCCCTCGTGGGAGGAGGGCAGCACGAAGAAGCCGGCGTTCGCATACAAGTCCTGCAACGCGGCGCCGCTCTGCAAGCCGGTGGCGACCACGCGGTCGGCCCTTGCGAGCGCGTCCATGACCGTCTGGGCATAGGCGTCGGCATGATCAGCGGCGCCCACGATCACCAGCTTCCAGCCCGACAGGCCGGCGCGGCGGAAGGCCTCGATCAGGTCCAGGTGCCGCTTCTCGGGCACCAGCCGGCTCACCAGCAGGATGTAGCGGCCCGCCGTCAGGCCGAAATGGCGCAGGGCGTCCGATGGCGGCAGGGCCTGGGGCAGGGTCAGGCCGTTGCGGATCAGGGTCCCGCAGCGGCCGTCCCGTTCGGCCACGGCGTTCTGGATGACCCGTGAAATGACGATCAACCCATGGGCCCACCGCACCGATGAGCGCTCCCCCAGCCGCAGCACCCCGCGGGCCAGCCGCCCCCATTTCTGCCGGTCGTAGTCCGGTCCATGGTGGGTGACGACGACCTTCAAGCCCAGCAGCCGCGCCCAGCCGGCCCACAGCCCGGGGCCGATGGCCTGGATGTGCAGGACATCCGGCCGCTCGACGACGGCGGCCACGAGGATGGCCAGGAAGGTGTGGACCACGGCCTCGAGGTGCTTGTGGCGGGGCGCCCAGAGCCCGAGGAAGCGCACGCCGCGCCAGGCTGGATCGGGGGGGTTGGCCTGGTAGCGGCGGCGGGTCAGCACACGGACCTCGCAGCCCAGCTCCGCCAGGAGCGGGCAGAGCTGTTCGGCATGTTTCTCCACACCGCCCTGCACACCGGGGAATCCCCGCAGGCCCACCCAGGTCACCTTCAGGGGTCGGTTCATGCCGCCTCCTTCGCGGGCGACCGCGCGGCCGCGGCCTGCTCGAGCACCTGCATGACCTGGCGCGAGAGCTGCTTCCAGTCGTATTGCTCGCGCACCCGCCATTGCGCCCGGCGGCCCATCGCCGTGGCGCGTTCCGGGTCGGACAACAAGGCGAGAACCTGCGCGGCCATCCGCCCGTGATCATTGGGCGGGGCCAGCAGCCCCGTCACGCCGTCCGTCACCAGGCCGCGATAGAACATCAGGTCCCAGGCGACGGCCGGCAGGCCGGTGGCCATCGCCTCCAGGCAGGTGCCGGGCAGGCCCTCGTAGTAGGACGTGGAGACGTAGACGCGGCTGCGCCGGTAGAAGGCGAGCATGTCGCCGAAGGCGATCTTGCCGGTCAGCCAGACCCGGTCGCCGAAGCCGGCCAGGGCGTCGCGGACATACGCTTCGTCATCGCCATAGCCGACGATTGCAATGCGGATGTCGGGCTTGGCGTCGATCAACCGGCGGCACAGCTCGACCATCGGCCGGCTGCCCTTGCGGCGCTCGATGCGGCCCGAGAACAGCACGTCGATGTCCGGGTGGCTGCGCTCGGGCCCCTGGAAGGCCTCGACGTCAACCCCGTTCGGGATCACCACGATCCCCTCGCTGCGGCCGTAATGGGCCAGTTCGCTGCGGCCCTGCTCGGTCAGGGAGATCACGGTCTGTGCCCGGGCGATCAGCTGCCGCTCCAGGCGGGTCTTGAGCCAGACCGACAGGGCATTCCAGGGGCTGCTGAAATGGCGGTTGCCCTCGAAGCGGCCCGACATGCCGACATAGGTCGTGTGGGCCGTGAGCACCATCGGGATGGACCGGGGCAGCAGCAGCCCCGGTATCAGGGGTGGGATGTGCTGATTGATGCAGGTGATGAGCCCTTGGCGGTGCATGTCCAGCAGCCGGCGCCGGGTGCGCAGGCTCCAGAGCAGCAGGCCGTAGCGGCTGCGGGGGCAGGGGATGTGGATGAGGCGCGGGCGGCCGGACTCTGGCCTGGCGCCTGGGCTGGTGAGCAGGGAGACGCCGGGGCCGTCGGGCGCGAGCTGCGCCATGAAGGAGTCCAGGTAGCGGGCGATGCCGCCGACCTCGTGGAACTGGGGGTAGACGATGGCGATCAAGTGAGCCCTCCGAGGTTTTCGGCGACGTCCCGGGCCAGTCGGTCATAGGTGAAGCGCTCCAGCACCGCCTGCCGGGCCGAGGCCGACAGCCTCGCCCTGAGCGCCGGATCCGTCAGCAGAATCGCCAGTGCCGCCGCCAGCGCCGGCGGATCGCCCGGCGGCACGAGCAGCCCGGTCTGGCCGTCGGCGATCAGTTCGGGGATGCCGCCCACCCGGCTGGCGACGACGCAGGTCCGCGAGGCCATCGCCTCCAGGACGACCAGCCCGCTGGGTTCCTGCCAGACCGACGGCACCACGACCACATCGGCCTGGGCGTAGAGGAACCTCAGCCGCTCGTGCGGCACGAAGCCGGTGAACTCGATGGCGTGGGCCCAGGTCGCGGCGCGGGCGGCCAGGCCGACCTCGTAGGCCGTGCGGGGGGCGTCGGCAAAGAAGGAGGAGCCGGCGATCGTCAGCCTGGCGCCGGGGAACTGGCGCAGGGTCAGCGCAAAGGCGTCGATGAGCACATGGACACCCTTGTCCTGGGTCAGGCGACCGACGTACAGGATGCTGAACGGGGCCGGTTCACCCTCGGTCATGGCGGCAGCCGGGCGTGGCCTCGCGAAGAGGGCATTGCCAAAGCAGGAGGGGTCGGTGGCATTGGCGATCGCGAACACCTTGTGGGCATGCGCGGGGAAGCGATCGGCCACCCGCTGCGCGATGAAGGCGCTCACGCACAGCACCCGCACCGAGCGCCGCAGGGCCAGGTGGCTCACGGGTTTCAGGGCGGGCCGGCTGAGGTGGTCGTTGTGCATGTGCAGCACCAGGGGCTCGGGCCGGCCAACGGCGACCAGCCAGGCGATGAGCGGGTCGTTGTGCGCGTACAGGATGTCGGTTCGCACCCGGGCCAGCCGGCGGCGCACCCCCAGCGCGTAGGACAGCACCAGGGCGATCTTGGCCAGCGGCCGCAGCGGGTTCCGGCGCCCGCAGTGGCTCTTGAACGCGGCCAGGCGCCGGCCCATCGCCGTCCAGGCCACCTCGATGGGGATCACGTTGAGCGAACCGGTCGCCGCCGTGCCGGCCGGTCTCGAGGCGACGAGGACGCGCAGACCCATCTGCCCCAGCTGCTGGCTGACCTCGTGGATCCAGTGTTCCACCGCCCCGCCCTTGACGGGGGGGACGGGCAGCATCTCGGGCGCGATCACGAAGGCCGTCTTCATGCGGCGGGTGGCGCAGCGCGCCTCAGGCTGGGGCCGGACGGTGGAAGGGCCGCCTCGGGAGTGGTGGCCACCACCCCATCGCCATAGGCGAACAGGACACCGAACATGAACCACAGGTAGGTGTGGGCGCCGCTGTAGGGCATGTAGTCGCCCGTTGTGGCCGCCATCGCCAGCATGCCCAGCAAGGCGTAGCGCGCCCCCTGGAAGTAGCCCCTCATGTCGGCCGACAAGCCGGGATCGCGGCCCCATCGCCGCAAGGAGCGGAGCTCGCGAAAGATCCAGTAGGCCATCGCGGCAAAGCCGATCATGCCCAGGTCCATCAGGATCTCGAGGTAGATGTTGTGCGGGTGCGTGGCCCGGTACTGGCCGGCGGCCACGGCCTCGGACCATTGGGTCGATCCCAGGCCGCGACCCAGCATCGGGCTGCGCGCCACCTCGGGCAGCAGCAGCAGCCAGCCGTGCACACGGCCGGCGGTCAGGTCGTCCTTGGCCAGATCCGTGGTGTCGCTCAGGGCATCGGCGCGCAGTCCCGTGCCGAAGCGCTCCTTCACCGCGTCGGGCGCGGCCAGCAGCGCCGCGCCGATCAGCACCGCGCCGGCGGCCATCGTGCGGATGCGCCGGTGGTGCAGCAGGTAGGCCGAGACCACGATCAGATAGGCCAACAAGGCCCCGCGCGAGAAGCTCAGCAGCAGCCCGACGGTCGCGGCGACAAAGGCCAGCAGGGTGACCCAGCGCAGCCAGCGCGTCGTCGTGGCGCCGCTCACGAACAGCAGGGGCCCGCAGGCCAGGGCAAAGAGCAGGCCGAATCGGTTGGCGTGCATGCCGCGGGCCGCGAGGAACTCACGGTCCTGGATCACGTCGCCCAGCGAGCCGGGGTAGGTGGCCACCGTGTAGGCGACCGCCATCGCCGGCAGCAGCACCGAGGCCGCGAGGACGGCGATGAAGCGTTCCGGACGCTGACTGCCCCGGATGGCATTGGCCAGCAGGAAGGCGTAGGAGACGTAGTAGAAGAGCGGCTTCAGGAACCGGTTGAGGGCGTAGGTGGCTGGCTCATAGGCCTGGGCGGCGGTGGCGGAAGAGGCGTAGTTCCTGGCGGCCTCCGGGATGTGCGGCCAAGCCACCACCATGCCAATCGTCACGGGGAGCAGGAAACACCCCAGCAGTCGGACCGGTGGCCAGACGGTCTTGGTTGTCGAGAACATGCCCTGCAAGACGAAGGCGCCGAGGGTGGCGATCGTGAGGAAGTTCAGCAGGTTGAGGCCGCGGATGGGCGGCAGCATCGAGGACATGGGCAGCGCCAGGGTCAGGAAGACCACGCCGATCCGGTAGTCCTTGAGGATGAGCGGCAGAGGCAGCATCGCCAGGAAAATCATCAGCGAAATCTTGGCGCCGAGCAGGCTGGGCGCCACCCCCATCACGACGGCGAAGATCGCCATCAGTCCCGCCAGGACCCAGGTCATGACAGGCCCTCCTTGGCCAGGGGCTTTGCGGGTTCGCGGCGCAGGAAGAAAACGTCGCGCAGTGCGAACAGGCCGAAGCCCAGTTGCGTGAGGCCCGTCAGCAGGTAGGCCCAGAGTGCACCCTCCACCCCCATGCCGGGCACCAGCAGCTTGGTCGCGCCCACGAACACCGCCGCGGCGACGGCGGTGAGGAAGATGAACCAGCCGGTGCGGATCAGGGCGACCAGCACCATGGCCAGGATCCAGCCCCCGATCTTCAGCACGTCGCCGATCAACTGCAGCGCCAGGAAACCGCTCACCGCGCTGAACGCCTCGCTGAAGAC
>CAISYQ010000318.1 GCA_903889735.1 uncultured Methylibium sp. | reverse complement strand
CGATGACGAAGGCGCGCTCCGTGGGGGGGGCGATGGGCCGGGCGGTGGGGGGCTCTTCGGGGATCTCGCCGGGGCGCTTGCCTGGGTCGGCGACCCGCTCGAGCCGCGCCAGCGCGTCTTTGAGCGAGGCGGCCGCTTCGGCACCTTCGGCCTGCCAGTCCGGGTTGCGGGTCACGACCAGATTGCGACGGCCGGGCAGGGGCCGAAAACGCGGCGGCAGCGACTCCCAGGTCTTGCGGCCCATGATCACGGGGCAGCCCATGGTCACCTGGCGGAAATGCGCCAGATCGGCTGGCAGCGACCAGGGCATGGTGCCGCCCAATCCGATGGCGCCGCCGCGGCCCACGGCGGCGATGAGGGCCAGCTTCACCGGCTCACACCGCCACCGGCGCCTTGATGGCGGGGTGGGGGTCGTAGCCGGTGACCTCGAAATCCTCGAACTCGTCCTCGAAGATCGACGCCGGCCGGCGCTTGATCAGCAGTTGTGGCGCGGGCCGTGGCTCGCGCGAGAGCTGCAACTCGACCTGGTCAACGTGGTTGCTGTAGAGGTGGCAGTCGCCGCCGGTCCAGATGAAATCGCCCACCTCCAGGTCGCACTGCTGGGCCAGCATGTGGGTCAGCAGCGCGTAGCTCGCGATGTTGAAGGGCACGCCCAGAAAGATGTCAGCGCTGCGCTGGTAGAGCTGGCAGCTCAGCCGCCCGCGGCCCGCGGGATCGGTCGCCGGCGCCACATAGAACTGGAACATCGCGTGGCAGGGCATCAGCGCCATCTTCGGCAGGTCGGCCACGTTCCAGGCGCTCACCAGGAGGCGGCGGCTGTCGGGGTTGCTGCGCAGCTGTTTCACCACCTCGGCGATCTGGTCGATGTGGCCGCCGTCGGCGGTGGGCCAGCTGCGCCACTGCACGCCGTAGACGGGGCCCAGCTCGCCATCGGGCGCGGCCCATTCATCCCAGATGGACACGCCCCGCTCCTGCAGCCAGCGGGCGTTGCCGTCGCCGCGCAGGAACCACAGCAGCTCCAGGACCACGCTGCGCAGGTGCACCTTCTTGGTGGTGATCAGCGGGAAACCGGCGCGCAGGTCGAAGCGCATCTGGTGGCCGAACACGCTCTTCGTGCCGGTGCCGGTGCGGTCGGGCTTGAAGACGCCATGCGCGTGCACATGGCGCATCAGGTCTTCGTAGGGATGGGCGGGGAGGGCGGAGCGGGTCATGGGCGATGGCCTCTCATTCATCGTCGAACTGCCGCGCGGCCAGCCGGGCGTAGAGGCCGCCCGCCGCCATCAGCTCGGCATGCCGGCCGGTTTCGACCACCCGGCCGTGGTCCAGCACGACGATGCAGTCGGCGCTCTGCACGGTGGAGAGGCGGTGCGCGATGACCAGGGTGGTGCGGTTGGCCATGGCCGAGGCGAGGGCCGCCTGCACCAGCTGCTCGCTCTCGGCGTCGAGGGCGCTGGTGGCCTCGTCGAGCAGCAGCAGCGGGGCGTTCTTGAGGATGGCGCGTGCAACGGCGATGCGCTGGCGCTGTCCGCCCGAGAGCCGCACGCCGCGCTCGCCGAGGAAGCTCGCATAGCCCTCGGGCAGCGCCCGGATGAAGCCGTCGGCCTGCGCGGCCTGCGCGGCGGCCACCACGTCCTCGTCGCTGGCGCCGGGGCGGCCGTAGCGGATGTTCTCCATCGCGCTGGTCGAGAAGATCACGCTGTCCTGCGGCACCAGGGCGATGCGCTCGCGCAGCGCGCCGAGATCGGCCTCGGTGACGGCCACGCCGTCGATCTCGATGCGGCCGGCCTGGGCGTCATAGAAGCGCAGCAACAGCTGGAACAGGGTGCTCTTGCCTGCGCCGCTGCGTCCCACCAGCGCCACGGTCTGGCCGGGTTCCACGGCCAGGCTCACGCCATCGAGCGCCGGGGTCAGCGGGCGCGAGGGGTAGCGGAACGCCACGCCCTCCAGCCGCACCGACGAGCCGCCGGGCGCGGCGGCCAACGGGCGCGGCGCGGCGGGGCTCTGGATCGTTGAGCGGGTCGCCAGCAGCTCGATCAACCGCTCGCTCGCGCCGGCCGCACGCAGCAGGTCGCCATAGACCTCAGCCAGCACCGCCACCGAGCTCACCAGCAGGATCACGTAGACGACGGTCTGCCCCAGGTGGCCGGCGGTGATGTCGCCGCGCACGACGGCCTGCGTGCCCTGGTAGAGGCCCCAGAGAAGGGCGCCGAAGGTGGCGGTGATGATGAAGGCCACCAGGGCGGAGCGCATGCGGGTGCGCCGCTCGGCGGTGGCGAAAGCGCGCTCGGTAGCGGCATCGAAACGCTCGGCCTCGCGCACCTCCTGGGTGTAGCTCTGCACCACCGGCACGGCATTGAGCACCTCGGCGGCGATTGCGCTCGAATCGGCCACGCGGTCCTGGCTGGCCCGCGAGAGCTTGCGCACCGAGCGGCCAAACCACAGCGCCGGCAGCACCACCAGCACCAGGATGCCCAGCACCTGGGCCATGACCACCGGGTTGGTCACCACCAGCATCACCAGGGCGCCGATGCCCATGACCGTGTTGCGCAGGCCCATGCTGAGGCTGGAGCCCACCACCGTCTGCACCAGCGTGGTGTCGGTGGTCAGGCGCGAGAGCACCTCGCCGGTCTGGGTGGTCTCGAAGAATTCCGGGCTCTGCCTCACCACATGCCGGTAGACGGCATTGCGCAGGTCGGCCGTGACGCGCTCGCCCAGCCAGGTGACCATGTAGAAGCGCGCCGCCGAGAAGATGCCCAGCGCCGCGCCCACGCCGAACAGCGCCAGGAAATGCTCGCGCAGCGCCATGACCCGCGCGCCCGGCTCGGCGGCGACCAGACCCTGGTCGATCAGGCTCTTCAGCGCCACCGGCAGCACCAGCGTGCTGAGGGCGGCCATCAACAGGAACAGCCCCGCCAGCGCGATGCGGCCGCGGTAGGGCCGCAGGAAGGGCAGCAGGGCGCGGAGTGGGCGCACCGAACTGGCCTTGGTCTGACGGGGTGAAGCTGGGGGCATGGGGGAGTCGGTCGGGGGGTGGTCAGTTCGGCCGCGAGCCCCAGCGCTCGGGCAGCGGGCAGGGCCGTGGAGGGGGTCCGGGGCATGAGCGCGTCAGTGTAAGCAGGTCGTGGTGGACGGCATCCCGCCGGGTGGGATCGCTCGCCGAAACCGCCCAGGCTCCCACATCCCACGTGCAGGAGATTCATGACGGGTCGGGCCAGAGTGATCGGATGCCGGAGCAGGCGCCGGCTGATCGAATCCGGTTCCAGCGGGCGGCTCGATGGCAGGCTGGGTTTCGCGAAGGGCCCGCGGTTCCTCTTGTTCCGGGCCGTGGCTCACGCACCATCCGATCACCGTCATTCGGGCGTTCAGCCTATGAAGGCAAACGACCGGCGTTCAGCGCCCGGGCCTGGCACTCCACCGCGCTCTGCGTCAGGGCTCGGCGCCGCTCCCGGGTGGCGCACCGGGGCCTCCACCGGATGGCGACACCGGTTTGATCGGTGGGCCGGTCGACCCGGAGTCGGGTGGCAAGGATCCGTCGACCACGCTTTGGCTCGCGGTACCACCCAGTCGCCCCCGCTGCCGCAGCGCGTCGCGCAGGAGGTACTCCACCTGCGCGTTGGCGCTGCGCAGTTCCTGCGCGGCCAGACGCTCCACCTCGGCCCACAACAGCGGGTCGATGCGCAGCAGGAAGGGTTTCTTGCCAGGGCTGGCCATGCGGGCTTCGCGGCGGGCGCGGTCAGCCGTAGAGCGTGCCGGCGTTGACGATGGGCTGGGTGTCCTTGTCGGAGCACAGCACCACCAGCAGGTTGCTCACCATGGCGGCCTTGCGCTCGTCGTCGAGCACCACGATCTCGTGCTCAGCCAGGCCCTTGAGCGCCGCCGACACCATGCTCACCGCGCCCTGCACGATCTTGCTGCGTGCGCTGATGATGGCCTCGGCCTGCTGACGGCGCAGCATCACTTGTGCAATTTCAGGCGCGTAAGCCAGGTGGGTGAGCTTGGCGTCCTGCACCTCGACGCCTGCGCCGTGGAAGCGCTCCTGCAGTTCGTTGCGAAGCGCTCCCGAGACGGCATCCAGCCCGCTGCGCAGCGTGAGTTCGCCCACACCCAGGTCCTCGCCGTCGTCATAGGCATACACCGAGGCCAGGTGGCGCAGGGCCGTCTCGGCCTGCGTCCTGACGAAGAGCTCGTAGTCGTCCACCTCGAAGACCGCCTGTGCCGAGTCGCGCACCTTCCACACCAGCGCCGCGCCGATTTCCACCGGGTTGCCGCGCTTGTCATTGACCTTGAGCGTGGGCGTGTTCATGTTGCGCGAGCGCAGCGAGATGCGCCGCTTGACGTAGAAGGGGTTGGCCCAGCGCAGGCCCTCGCTGCGGTCGGTGCCGGCGTAGTGGCCGAAGAGGGTGAGGATGGCCGCCTCGTTGGGCTGGAGCATGTACAAACCCATCTGGCAGAAGATGGCGACCGCCGTGGCGAGCCCGCTGACCAGCCAGGTCCAGGCGGACGGTATCTCTTGCTGCATCAGGCCATACACGATGGCGGCGCCGATGGCTGTCATCGCGATGGCGAGCAGGACGAAGACATAGCCGTTGGCCGACTGCAGGGGGCGTTCGACCCGCAGCTGCTGGGAGGAGGTCATGTGAGGCTCCTTGGGGTGAAATTGAAGTGATATCACTTTAATTTCATTTGAATGGACTGTCAAGGAGACGGCCCCGGTGGCCCAAGGCGCGAAGGCCGGTCAGAGCATCAACCGCCCCGCGTAACCCGTCATCTCGAGGTAGCCGCGGCCAACCACGCGAGCGGCTCCGCGGTCGGTGGCACTCGCCTCGTGCAACTCGCTCAGCCCTTCCCAGTAGGCGGTGCCGGTGAGGCCGCGGCTGTCGAGCTCTTGGGCGTCGAGCAGGGCGCGCACCTCGAAGCGGCCTGCGGGCGTCTCCACCCGCCAGTCGACCGGATAGCGGGCCTGGGTGGCGGGGCTCAGCCAATGGCGCAGTGGCGTGAAGCTCACTTCGCCCGGGCCGAAATCGCGCACAGCGCCGCCCGCCGGGCGGTGGCTGCCGCCGGCCCACAGCGCGCTGCCGTCGGCGCGGCGCAGCCGGAAGGCGGTGAGGGCGCCGCCGTCATGGAGGTTCATGCCGATCCAGTCCCAGCCCATGGCCTCGGGGTGGAGCAGGGAGTCGCTCCATTCGTGGTCCAGCCAGGCCTGGCCACGGACTGCCAGGCGACGGCGGTCCAGCTCGAGCGTGCCGGTCGCTTGCAGCTGCGGCTCGCTCAGGTAGTGGCTGGCCTGCGCGGGCTGCGGCCCCTTGCGTGAATAGCCGTCCACGCCCTGGCGCAGCACTGGCTGGGTGGCCGCGAAGCGCAGGT
>CAISYQ010000317.1 GCA_903889735.1 uncultured Methylibium sp. | reverse complement strand
GCCCCTGCTCGAGACGCCGCTCAAGGGCGACTACGTGCTGCGCGACGCCGCGCGCTACATGCGGCAGCATGGCCTGGTGCTCCAGCGCCAGGTCAGCGATCCGATGATGGACCCGCGCCCGGCCGCTCGCGCCTTCTACTGGATCCGGCGCCACCACCGCGGGCGGGAGAGCGCCTTCGCGCAGGCCGTGTTCGACCACTACTGGCGGCTGGGTCAGGACCTCGCCGACCCGGCACAGATCGCCGCACTGGCCCCCGCGCTGGGGCTGGACGCCGAGTCCCTGCGCCAGGGACTGGACAGCGAGGAATCCCGCACCGACCTGCGCGAGGCCGTGGATGGCGCCCTGGCCCGCGGCGTGTTCGGCTCGCCCTTCCTGCTGATCGACGGCGAGCCCTTCTGGGGCTCCGACCGGCTCGAGATGGCCGAGGCCTGGCTGGGCCGGGGCGGATGGTGAGCGCCATGGATGCACCGCGCCGCCGCCCGCTCGAGGGCATCACCATCGTCGACGTGACCCGCGTGGTGGCCGGCCCCTACTGCACCCAGATGCTGGCCGACCTGGGCGCCACGGTGATCAAGGTCGAGCACCCGAGTGACCCCGACTACGTGCGCAGCTTCCCGCCGCGCGTGCGCGACGCCCAGGACACCGACCATGGCAGCGGCTACTTCGCGCAGTACAACCGCCACAAGCTCGGCGCGAGCCTGGACCTCAAGCACCCGGAAGGCCGCGCGCTCTTCATCGAGATGGCCTGCAAGGCCGACATCGTGATCGAGAACTTCCGCCCCGGCACCATGACCAAGCTGGGCCTCGACCACACGGTGCTGCGCGCCGCCAACCCGCGCCTCATCTACTGCGCGATCAGCGGCTTCGGTCAGTCAGGACCACACTCGCGGCGCCCCTCCTACGACAGCACCGCGCAGGCGGCCGGCGGGCTGTGGTCGATGAACGGCGTGGCGGGCCAGCCGCCGCTGCGGGTGGGCACCATCATCGGCGACCTGGCCGCCTCGTTCTACGCCACCATCGGCATCCTCGCCGCCCTGCGCGAGACCGAGCGCAGCGGCCTCGGGCAGCTGGTCGACATCTCGCAGCAGGACTCGGTGGTCACGCTGACCGAGAGCGCCATCACCAACTTCACCGTCGACGGCATCGTCGCCCAGCCCCTGGGCAACGAGCACCCCTTCGCGCGGCCCTACGGGCAGTACGCCTGCCGGGACGGCCATGTCTTCTTCGGCTCCTACACCGACAAGCTCTGGCGCGATGCCTGCGAGATCTTCGGCGAGCCCGGCCTCGCCCTGGATCCCGAGATCGACACCATGGCCAAGCGCTTCGATCCGGCCACCTACGAGCGGCGCGTCAAGCCCATCATCGAGCGCTGGTTCGCCCAGCGCAGCAAGGCCGAGCTCGAGACCATGGCCGGCGACCGCATCGCGCTCACGCCGGTCAAGCGCATCGACGAGGTGGTGGCCGACCCGCACCTGGCCGCGCGCGGCATGTTCGTGCCGGTGCAGCTGGGCGGGGCCGAGGGGACAGCGGTCAAGGTCTTTGGTTCCCCGATCCAGCTCTCAGACACCCCGCCGCGCACCGAGGGCGCCGCGCCCGGGCTGGGCGAGCACAACCGCGACGTCTACCTCGGTTGGCTGGGCCTCGCGCCCGAGCGCTTCGAGGCGCTGCGCAGCGCGGGCGTGATCTGAGCCTGTCCGAGAGAACGCCTGGCCGGCTCGATCTGACTGCTGACCGGTTCGACCCAGCGCGGCTGGGGTGAGCGCAGCGGGGGCGTTCCTCCGATACGCCCCTGCGCTCTTGGGGGTTTGTGCTCCTGCGGGGCCGGAACGCTCCCCGCTTCGTGGTCCAATCTGTCAGCAATTCGTCAGCTGCCTCAGCATCCCCTGCAGGCAGCCCATCTTGGAGACTTCCCCTTGAAATCCCTGCTGCTTGCCTTGTCGATGGTTGCGATGGCGCTGAGCCTGAGCCTGGTTCCCCTGGACGCCGAGGCCAAGCGGCTGGGCGGTGGCCGCGCTGCGGGCATGCAGCGCCAGGCTGCACCGCCCCCGGCCAAGCCCGCCGACGTGAAGCCCGCGACCACCCCCGCACAACAGGCCGCAGCGCCAGCGGCCGCCGCCGCACCCGCTGCGGCGGGAGCCGCCGCTGGCAAGCGCTCCTGGATGGGCCCGCTGGCCGGTCTGGCCGCCGGCATCGGTCTGGCCGCGCTGTTCAGCCACCTCGGCATGGGCGAGGGGCTCGCCAACGTCGTGATGATGGTCCTGCTCGCCGTGGTGGCGGTGGTGGTCATCCGCTTCCTCGTCAGCCGCTTTGCTGGGCGGGGTACAGCGTCCCGGATGGGCGGCCTGCAGGCCGCTGGCGCCGGCGCGGCGGGCGGATCGGGAGGCTGGGGCGCCGCCCAGCCTGCGGCCCAGGTGCCCACGCCGATGCAGCGTCAGGCCCTGGCCGATGAGCCGCTGAACGCCAGCGACGGCATGAACACTGCCCCCAGCGCCCAGGCAACCCCCGAGATGAACACCGCTGCTGCGCCGGTCGCGCTGCCCGGCGGCATGGCCCATGAGGATTTCCTGCGGCTGGCCAAGATGGTCTTCATCCGCTTGCAGGCAGCCAACGATGCCGGCAACGTGGACGATCTGCGCAAGTTCACGACACCGGAGCTGTTCGCCTCGCTGCGCCTGGACCTGCAGGAGCGCGGTAGCGCCCCGCAGCAGACCGATGTGGTCCAGCTCGACGCCGAGGTGCTCGAGGTGGCCCGAGAGTCCGGCCAGGACGTGGTCAGCGTGCGCTTCCACGGGCTGGTGCGCGAGCAAGCCGATGCCGGCGCCGAGCCCATCGACGAGGTCTGGCACCTGGTGCGACCGGTGGACGGCGAGGCCAGCTGGGCGATCGCCGGGATCACCCCTACAGCTTCGTCTCCAGCCTGAGGCTGATGACACGGTAGGTCGGGCCGAGCGTCGCGACCGTCTGCGACTGCCCCCCGGCCACGAAGGCGCTGGTGTTGACGTAGTCCCGGGGTGCGAGGTTGCTGATCGAGAGGTTCAGCCGCGTCAGCGGGCTGAAGCTCCACTGCGCATAGACATCGAGCACGCGGGCGACCTCGCGTCCCTGGCTCTGCTGCGCGGTCT
>CAISYQ010000316.1 GCA_903889735.1 uncultured Methylibium sp. | reverse complement strand
TCACCACCCTCACAGTTTTGCCATTGGCATCGAAGATCGGGTTGTAGGTGGCCTCCAGCCAGACCGATCGACCGTCCTTGGTGATCCGCTCGAACTGGCCCGGCATCACATGGCCGGCGGCCAGGGATTCCCAGAGATCCGCGTAGGCTGCCGACTCGGCCTCCTCCGGCCTGACGAAGAGGCGGTGGTGCTGGCCCTTGACCTCGTCTGAGCTGTACCCCATCACCGTCAGGAAGCGGTCGTTGGCACGAAGAATGGCGCCGTCGGGTTCGAACTCGATGACCGCCATGGAGCGCTCGATGGCCGCGATCTTCTCGGCATCGGCCACGCTCAATTCCTTGCTCAGGGTGATGTCGGTGGCGAACTTGATCACTGACGTCGTTCGGCCCTGCTCATCGAGGATGGGGTTGTAGCTCGCTTCCAGCCAGACGGTGCGGCCATCTTTGCGTAGGCGTTGGAATTGCCCGGGCCTGGCCTCGCCCGCGGCCAGGGCAGCCCAGAACTCCTGGTACTCGCGCTGGGCCGCCTCCTCGGGCTTCACGAACATGCGGTGGTGTTGCCCCTGTATCTCGTCTTGGGTGTAACCCACCGCCGCCAGGAAGAGATCGTTGGCCCGCAGGATGCTGCCGTCGGGCTTGAACTCGATCACGCCCATCGTCCGTTCGATGGCCGCGAGGATGGACGCGGTGGATGCAGAAGATGAGGCGGATGAGGCGGATGCAGTTGAACGCTTGGTGGCCATGGCAATCTCGATCAGTTTGGACAAACCAATCCTAGCTTTGGCCTTGGCCCTCAGCGCTTTGTGGTGACCCCGAGTCAGGGAAGCGGCTTCCGGCTCGCGCCGGGTCCAAGGCGTGCAGGCCCAGACCTTCGACTGCGCTCACGGTGCGCCGCTGGCCGCGCTCGCCGCCGGTTGGGGTGCCGACCCCGCCGCCGCCCCTTCCTTGAGGTTGTCGAAGCGCGCGGCCAGCACCAGGGCCTCCTCCGGCAGGCCGCTCAGCACCTCGACCCGGCCACTGGCGGCGTCGCGGCGGCCGGTGATGACGATGCGGCGCACCAGCCGGCCGCCCTCGATCGTCCAGACCTGGTCCTGACCGGAGGCCTGGCCCACGGCGGCCAGGGGCACGGTGAGGCGCGGCGTGGCGTCCTCGAGGGTGACCAGGGCCTGCGCGTACTGGCCGGCGCGCAGGCGCTCGTCGCGGTTGTCCAGCGCCACCACAACGCCGATGGCGCGGGTGCCGGCCTCGGCCGAGGGCGCGATGCGGTCGATGCGCCCGCTCACCGGCGCCGTCCAGCCCTCGACCGTGACGCGCACCGCCTGCCCCGGCGCCAGGCGCGAGACCTCGTGCGTGGCCACAGTGCCGATGAGCTCCAGCCGCGTGAGGTCGACCACCGTGAACACCGGCTGCTCGGCGGTCAGCTTCTCGCCCGCCACCACATGGCGCTTGCCCACGATGCCGGCCAGCGGTGCCACCAGCGCCGCGTCGCGCACGCCGACCCGCACGCCGCTCAGTTGCGCCCGCGCCGAGCGCAGCTGCGCGCGTGCCGCGTCCAGCTTGGCCTGCGAGGACTGCAGCGCGATCTCGGAGATGAAGTTCTGCTGGGCCAGCCCCTGGTTCGAGGCCTGCTGGCGCTCGGCCTCGGCGAGCTGCGCCTCGGCCTGCTGCACGGCGGCGCTGCGGTCGTCGACCCGGCTTTCCAGATCGGCCAGGTCCATGCGGCCCAAGACCTGGCCGGTCTGCACCCGCTGGCCCTCGGCCACGTTCAGCGCCAGCAGCGTGCCGGCCGACTTGGTGCGCACGATGGCGGTGTTGGGCGCCACCAGCGGCCCGGAGAACTCGATGCGCTGGGGCAGCGCCTGGCGCAGCGGCCGGGTCAGCTCGGCGGCGCCGAACTGCAGCGGCACCGCGGCCGGCTCGGCCGGGGCCGGGCCGCCCCCGCGCAGCAGCCTGGCCAGCCGGCCGTCGGCGGCCTGAGGGCCACCCGCGCCGCTATCGCCGCCGCGGTTGCCGAGATCCCCACGAAGGGCCAGAACCGCCAGCGCCACGGCGCCCGCCACCAACAGCAGGGCAGCCGCCAGCCGCCAGGGCCGACGGCGCGCTGGCGCAGCGCTCACGAGCTGGCCACCGAGGCCGCGATCGGCGCGATCGGCGCCTGGACATCGCCGCACTGAGCGCGGTGGCGCAGGGCGTGGTCCATCAGCACCAGGGCCAGCAGGGCCTCGGCGATGGGCGTGGCGCGGATGCCCACGCAGGGGTCGTGGCGGCCGAAGGTCTCGACCGTGGCTGGGCGGCCCTGCAGGTCGATGGACTCGCGCGGCGTGCGGATGGAGCTCGTGGGCTTGATGGCGATCTGCACCCGGATGTCCTGACCAGTGCTGATGCCTCCCAACACGCCGCCGGCGCGGTTGCCGCGAAAGCCCTGGGCCGTCATCTCGTCGCCATGGGTGGAGCCGCGCTCGGCCACGCTGGCAAAGCCCGCGCCGATCTCCACGCCCTTGACGGCGTTGAGGCCCATCATCGCGTGGGCGATGTCGGCGTCGAGCTTGTCGAACAGCGGCTCGCCCCAGCCCACCGGCACGCCGGTGGCCTCGACCACGATGCGCGCGCCGACCGAGTCGCCCGCGCGGCGCAGATCGTCCATGAAGGCCTCGAGCTGCGGGATCTGGCTGGCATTGGGCGCGAAGAAGGGGTTGTGGGGCACATGCTCCCAGCCCTCGAAGCCGATGTCGATGGGGCCCAGCGCGCTCATGCCACCGCGAAACGCGATGCCATGCCGCTCACTCAGCCACTTGCGGGCCACCGCACCGGCGCCCACCATGGGCGCGGTGAGGCGGGCCGAGCTGCGGCCGCCGCCGCGCGGGTCGCGCAGGCCGTATTTCTGCCAGTAGGTGTAGTCGGCGTGACCGGGGCGGAAGGTCTCATTGATGTTGCCGTAGTCCTTGCTGCGCTGGTCGGTGTTGCGGATCAGCAGGCAGATGGGCGTGCCGGTGGTGAGGCCCTGGTAGACGCCGGAGAGGATCTCGACCGTGTCGGGCTCGTTGCGCTGGGTCACGTGGCGCGAGGTGCCGGGTCGGCGGCGGTCGAGCTCGGGCTGGATGTCGGCCTCCGACAGGCTCATGCCGGGCGGGCAGCCGTCGATCACGCAGCCGATGGCCGGGCCGTGCGATTCGCCGAAGTTGGTGACGCAGAACAGGTGGCCGAGGGTGCTGCCGGACATGGGGAATGCGGGGGTGCCGAAGTGGCCGTCATTGTGACAGCCGGCATCCGGACCCGGCCCTGCGCCGCGCGCTTGTTGGACTCTGGCGGACCCCGGCGGACCCTGGCGAACCCTGGGGAGGGTCAGAGCGCCGGCGGCGCCGCCTCTTCCTCGCCGGCCGGCCAGTCGCGGATGTAGGCCTTGAGCATGCGGTTCTCGAAGTCCTGGGCGTCGACCACCGCCTTGGCCACGTCGTAGAAGGAGATCACGCCCATGAGGGTGCGCTGGCTCATCACCGGCGTGTAGCGGGCGTGGCGACCCAGCATCAGGCGGCGCAGCTCGTCGAGCTCGGTCTCGGGGGTGCAGGTGAGGGGCGCGTCGTCCATCACGCTGCGCACCCGCAGATCACCGACCGTGCCGCCGTTGCGGACGATGGCGACGATGACCTCGCGGAAGGTCAGCACCCCGACCAGGTCGCCATGGTCCATCACCAGCAGGGAGCCGATGTCGCGCTCGGCCATGGTGGCCGCGGCGTCGGCCAGCGGCTGGTCGGCGTGGACGGTGAACAGCGTGCCGCCCTTGACGCGCAGGATGTCGCTGACTTTCATGTTCGTCTCCTCTGGTCGTGGCCGGATCAATATAGCCCACAATGCCGCCGCCACAAGCCCCTGTTTCCACACCCGATCCGCCCCACCGACTGGAGGCTCCCATGCCCGGTGCATCCGATCCCGGTTTCGACACCCTGGCCCTGCACGCCGGGGCCGCGCCCGACCCCACCACCGGCGCGCGCGCCGTGCCCCTGCACCTGTCGACCTCCTTCGTCTTCAAGGACAGCGACCACGCCGCGGCGCTCTTCAACATGGAGCGCGCCGGCCATGTGTACTCGCGCATCTCCAACCCCACCACTGCGGTGCTGGAGGAGCGGGTGGCCGCGCTCGAGGGCGGCATCGGCGCGCTGGCCACCGCCAGCGGGCAGGCCGCGCTGCACCTGGCCATCGCCACGCTGGCCGGCGCCGGCTCGCACATCGTCTCGAGCAGCGCGCTCTACGGCGGCTCGCACAACCTGCTGCACTACACGCTGGCGCGCTTCGGCATCACCACCACCTTCGTGCGCCCGGGCGACTTCGACGGCTGGCGCGCCGCCATCCGCCCCGAGACCCGCCTGCTGTTCGGTGAGACCCTGGGCAACCCCGGCCTGGACGTGCTCGACATCGCCGCCGTGAGCGCCATCGCCCACGACCACGGCCTGCCGCTGCTGGTGGACTCCACCCTCACCACGCCCTGGCTGATCCGGCCCTTCGACCATGGCGCCGACCTGGTCTACCACTCGGCCACCAAGTTCCTGTGCGGCCACGGCACGGTGGTGGGCGGCGTGCTGGTCGACAGCGGTGCCTTCGACTGGGAGGCCAGCGGCCGCTTCCCCGAGCTCAGCCAGGCCTATGGCGGCTTCCACGGCATGGTGTTCACCGAGGAAAGCACGGTGGGCGCCTTCCTGCTGCGCGCCCGCCGCGAGGGCCTGCGCGACTTCGGCGCCTGCATGAGCCCGCACACCGCCTGGACCATCCTGCAGGGCATCGAGACGCTGCCGCTGCGCATGGCCCGGCATGTGGAGAACACCGAGAAGATCGTCCGCTTCCTGGCCGCCCACCCCATGGTGGAAGGCGTGGGCCACCCGCTGCTGGAATCCCACCCCAGCCATGCGCTGGCCCGGCAGCTGCTGCCGCGCGGCGCGGGCGCCGTGTTCAGCTTCCGCCTCAAGGGCGACCGCCCCCAGGGCAAGGCCTTCGTGGAGGCCCTGCAGATCTTCTCGCACCTGGCCAACGTGGGCGATTGCCGCTCGCTGGTGATCCACCCGGCCTCGACCACCCATTTCCGCATGGACGACGCCGCCCTCGCGCAGGCCGGCATCACGGCCGGGACCATCCGCCTGTCCATCGGACTGGAGGACGCCGCCGACCTGATCGACGACCTGGGCCGCGCGCTGAAAGTGGCCGAGAAATCCGCGGGCAAGCCGACACCCCCACCGGCGAATTCACCCACACACGCGCCAACGCAACCACCGGCAACCCCGCCCGCCGCTGCCTCCGCGGCCTCCCAGCCCCAGCCCCAGCCCCAGCCCGGAGGCGCCGCATGAAGCTCACCGTCGACGGCCGCGAGGCCTATGCCTACACCGGCGGCAAGCCCTTCGACCCCGCCCTGCCCTGCACCGTGCTGGTCCATGGCGCCCTGAACGACCACAGCGTCTGGGCGCTGCAGAGCCGCTCGCTGGCCCACCACGGCCGCTCGGTGCTGGCGGTCGACCTCCCCGGCCACGGCCGCAGCCAGGGTCCGGCGCTGCCCAGCGTGGAGGCCGCGGCCGACTGGCTGCTGGCCCTGCTGGCCGCGGCCGGCGTGCAGCGCGCCACCCTGGCCGGCCACAGCATGGGCTCGCTGATCGCGCTGGAGGCGGCTGCCCGCAGCGCCACGGGTGGACCGGGCGGACCGGGCGGCATGGCCCAAGACCGGCCCGAGGTCGAGCGTCTGGTGATGATCGGCACCGCCTTCCCGATGAAGGTCTCGCCGGCGCTGCTGGAAACCGCGCTGAGCGCACCGCTGC
>CAISYQ010000315.1 GCA_903889735.1 uncultured Methylibium sp. | reverse complement strand
TGGCCACCGACACGCAGGCGGCGCTCGACGCGCTGTTCCGTGACTGCGCCGCCGAGCCGGCCTGCGCCACCCGCCACCCGCGGCTGGCCGAGCGCTGGGCCGCGCTGCTCGCCGGCCTGCCCCGGCGCGTGGCCGTGATCGACCCCGCCACCGGCCGGCCCACCGAGCTGGCTTTCACCCGCGAGATGGCGGCTTCGGCCCTGCGCGGGCCGCTGTACGCGCCTTCCGTGGCGGCGGCCCTGCCGTTGGCGATCGGCGAGGCGCTGGACGGCCGCTTCACGCCGCTGGTGGGTCTGGCGGGCGCGCTGGACCGCGCCGGGCCGCGTGGGCGGATCGCGCTGGGCATGCATTTCTCGGTGATCTGCGCGGAAGATTTCCCGCGGCTGGACGCCGCGGCGCTGCCCGGCGAATTCGGCGAGGCGGTGGCCGCCCCCTACCGCCGCCTCTGTCCCGACTGGCCGCGTGGCGCGGTCCCGCCGGCGTTCTACACCTTGCCGACCAGCCCGGCGCCGGTGCTGGCCTTCAGCGGCGGCCTCGACCCGGTGACGCCACCCCGCCACGGGGCGCGGGTGGTGGCCGCGCTCGGGCCCCGGGCGCGCCATGTGGTCGTGCCCCAGGCCGGCCATGGCGTGATGGCGCTGGGTTGCGCGAGCGATGTGGTTCAGCGCTTCATCGACGTCGAGGCTGAGGCCGAGGCTTTGGCGGTGGACGCCGGCTGCCTGATGGGCATCCCCCGCCCGCCCGCCTTTGCACCGCCGGAGGCCGCGCGGTCGGCGCCGGTGAACGCACCCGGCCCGGCGGCACTGGCGGGTGCCCGTGACCCGGTGGCGTGGACAAGCGCCCGCGGCCCGGCCGCGGGCGGGAGGCTCGCGCCATGATCCGCGTGGAGGGCTTGGAGAAGCGTTTCGCCGCGCCGGCGCCGGCCTGGTCGCTGCGGCGGGCGGCCCCGGCGGCCCCGCTGGTGGCCGTGGATGGCGTCAGTTTCGAGGCGGCTGATGGCCGCATCACCGGCCTGCTCGGGCCCAACGGCGCTGGCAAGACGACCACGCTGCGCATGGTGGCCGGGCTGATCGCCCCCGACGTCGGCCGGGTGAGCGTGGGCGGCATCGACGTCGGCCGCGACCCGCGCGCCGCGCTGCGGCAGCTGGGGGTGCTGAGCGACGCCCGTGGGCTCTACCCGCGGCTGAGCGCGCGCGAGACCATCGTTTACTACGCGGCCCTGCACGGCATGGGACGCGACGCCGCCCAGGCCCGCGCTGAGGTGCTGGCCGAGGCGCTGGACATGAGGTCCCTGCTGGATCGCCGCACCGAGGGCTTCAGCCAGGGCGAGCGGATGAAGACGGCGCTGGCGCGCGCGCTGGTCCACGACCCGGCCCACCTCATCCTGGACGAGCCCACCAACGGCCTGGACGTGCTGGCCACCCGCAGCCTGCGCGAGACCCTGCGTCACCTCTGCAGCCCGGCAGGTGGGGGCAAGTGCATCGTGCTGTCGAGCCACATCATGCAGGAGGTCGAGCGCCTGTGCGACCAGGTGGTGGTGATCGCCCGCGGCCGCAACGTCGCCGAAGGCACGGTGGCGGCGCTGTGCGCGCGCACCGGTGAGGCCGACTTCGAGGAGGCCTTCGTGCGCCTGGCCTTTGGGGACTCGGCGTCGCCCACGGCGGTCAGGACCGGGGGGGCCCCCGCATGAAGCCGAGCGCCAGACCGTCCCTGGACCTGTCGCTGCGCGGGGCTTGGGCCGTGCTGCGCAAGGAGCTGATCGATGCCCTGCGCGACCGCCGCACACTGGTGACGGTGCTGCTGAGCGCGGTGGTGATGGGCCCGCTACTGATGCTGCTGCTCTCGGGCCTGGTCGCCCAGCTCGAGGAGCAGGCCGAGCAGCGCGTCGTGCTCACGAGCGGCCTGCAGCACGCGCCCACGCTGCGCAACTTCATCGAGCGCCAGACCTTCGAGATCCGCGAGGCGCCGGCCGACTACGAGGCCCGGCTGCGCGACGCCCGGCTCGGTGAGCCGGTGCTGGTGGTCGCCGAGGGCTTCGAGGCGGCGCTGGCGCGCGGTGAGGCCCCCGAGGTCTGGCTGGTCAGCGACAGCAGCAACCGCCAGGCCGAGGCCGGCAGCCGCCGCGTCGCCCGCCTGCTGGACGGCTTTGCCCGCGAGCGCGGCGCGCTGGCGCTGCTGCTGCGCGGCGTGCCGCCCACGCTGCTGCGGCCGCTCGATGTCCAGGAGCGCGACCTCGCCAGCACCCGCAGCCGCGCGGCCCAGTTCACCGGCATGCTGCCCTTCTTCGTGCTGATGGCGGTGCTCTACGGCGCGCTGAACGCCGCCCTCGACACGACGGCTGGCGAGCGCGAGCGCGGCTCGCTCGAGCCCCTGCTGGCCAACCCGGCCTCGCCGCTGGCGCTGGCGGTGGGCAAATGGGGTGCGGTGGCGGCCGTGGCGATGCTGATCGCGCTGCTCAGCGTGCTGAGCTTCCTGCCGGCGCAGTGGCTGATCCGCAGCGAGACGCTGCGTGCGCTGTTCGTCTTCGGGCCCACCGAGGCGGCCGCCTTTCTGGCGCTGCTGGCCCCGCTGGCGGCGGCGCTGGCGGCGCTGATGATGGCGGTGGCGATCCGCTGCAAGACCTTCAAGGAGGCGCAGGCCAACAACACGGTGGTGCTGTTCGCGGCCTCGCTGCTGCCGATGGTGACGCTCTTCAAGCAGGGTGCTGAGCAGCCCTGGTTCCTGTGGGTGCCCGCGCTGGCGCAGTCGACGCTGATGAACCGGGTGCTGCGCGGCGAGGCGCTCGGCGCCGCCGACATCCTGATCCCTGCCGCGGTGAGCCTGCTGCTGGCCGCCGCCTGCCTGGTTTACCTGGCGCGGCATC
This sequence comes from uncultured Methylibium sp., assembly GCA_903889735.1. GTDB lineage: Bacteria > Pseudomonadota > Gammaproteobacteria > Burkholderiales > Burkholderiaceae_C > Methylibium. Next base: position 216 of record CAISYQ010000315.1, on the reverse strand, counting down.
TGCGGGGCGCGGCGGTGCGCTGAGTGAGACATGCCGGGGCGATGGCGATCGGGGCACGGGACTGAGCGGCCTGGCTCGGCCGCTTGCAAGGGCCGCCGCACAGACGGCGTTGCCTCGGCGCAGGGCCCCGTGACCCACGGCGCTCGATGAGCCCTCGTGGCGCGCTGCCGCTGCGGCATCATGGCGGCCCGATGACCCAGCAGCCCGCCCCACCGA
>CAISYQ010000314.1 GCA_903889735.1 uncultured Methylibium sp. | reverse complement strand
GATGCGATGCCCGAGATCCTGATCGGCCGCACCGACGGCCCGGTGGGCGCCGCCTTCGCCAACATGATGGCGCAGAGCAAGGGCCACACGGCGATGTTCGCGATCCGCGCCTGCAACCAAATGGTGCGCCCGGCCACGATCACCGTGCCCAAGGTGACGCTCAAGGACAGCGCCAACATCGACCTCTTCGGCGGCGTGGTGCAGGCGGCCACCGCCGACGCGGTGATCGACTGCGTGATCGAGGGCGTGATCCCCAGGGACGTCGCCAACGAGCTGTGCATCGTCAGCCTGGTGTGGATCGACCCCCGCTGCGCCAAGGACCCGAACCTTGACAAGAAGGACATGTACCGCACCAACTACGAGGCCACCAAGCTCGCGATCCGCCGCGCGCTGAATGACGCGCCCTCGATCGACGAGCTCATCGCCAACCGGCACACCATCCGCCACGACATGGACGACTGGTCCTGATGAGGCGTGCCTCGGTGGTGGCTCTCCTGCCATGAACCCCGCCGTCTTCGCCCTGCTCGACGACCGTGCCGCGAGCGCCGGGCAACCGACCAGCCGCCTCTACACCGGCTACGCGCACGAGCACCGCTGCACCGATCCGGCAACGCTGGATGGCATCTGGGCCGAGGTCCAGGCCGATCAGCGGCAAGGCCTGCATGCCCTCCTGCTGATCGACTACGAGTGGGGCGCCCGGTTGCTGGGCGCGGGTCTGCACGGAGCCGGCGGCCCAGCCCCGGCGCTGCGGGTGTTGATGTTCCGGGAGCTGCAGCACCTGTCTCACGACGAGGCCGACCGCTGGCTGGCCGAGCGCGACGGCGCGGGCGCCGAACCCCAGCCGGCCGGCGTGCTGGACGTGCGGGCGAGCCTGGACCGCGAGGCCTTCCACGCGGCGATCGCCCGCATCCACGCGGCCATCTGCGCCGGCGAGACCTACCAGGTCAACTTCACCTACCGGCTGGACTTCTTGGCCCATGGCGAGCCGGTCTCGTTGTACCGGCGGCTGCGTGCGCGCCAGCCGGTGCCCTTCGGGGCCTTCATCGCGCTGCCGTCCAGCGAAGCCGGCGAGGGCGCTGCGGGCGAAGCCGCTGGGCCCACCCATGTGCTGTCCTGTTCGCCCGAGCTCTTCGTTCGCCACCGGGCGGGGCGGCTCACCGCCAAGCCGATGAAGGGCACCGCGCCGCGCCGTGCGGTGATGGAGGGCGACAGCGAGACCGCGCGCCACCTGCAGCTCGACACCAAGAACCGCGCCGAGAACCTGATGATCGTGGACCTGCTGCGCAACGACCTCGGCCGCATCGCGCGCACCGGTTCGGTCAAGGTGCCGGGCCTGTTCGAGGTGGAGTCGCACGCCACCGTCTTCCAGATGACCTCCACCGTCGAGGCCGACTTGGCGCCCGGCGTCGGCTTCCCCGACCTGCTGCGCGCGACCTTCCCCTGCGGCTCGATCACCGGCGCGCCCAAGCACCACACGATGGACCTGATCGCCGGGCTGGAGAGCACGCCGCGCGGCCTCTACTGCGGCGCGATCGGCTGGGTGGACACGGTGCCGCTGGGCGAGAACGATGGCCCCAGCCCTGCGATGGGCGATTTCTGCCTCTCGGTCGCGATCCGCACCCTGACCCTGGGGCCCGAGCGCGGCGGCCTGCGGGCCGGGCGGCTGGGCATCGGCGCGGGCATCGTGCTGGACAGCGTGGCCGAGGACGAATACGCCGAATGCCAGCTCAAGGGCCGCTTCCTCACCGGGCTCGATCCGGGCTTCTCGGTCTTCGAGACCATGCACGCGAGCCGCGAGCAGGGCGTGCGCCACCTCGAGCGCCACCTGGCCCGGCTGGGCCGCAGCGCCCGCACGCTGGGCTTCGTCTGGGACGAGGTTGAGCTGCGCGAGGTGCTCCAGGCCGCCATCGACCGCCTGCCACCGAACGAAGCGCAGCGCCTGCGGCTGGCGATCGACCGCGCCGGGCGCGCTGAGCTGACCTGCCGGCCGCTGACCGCCCTGCCCGCCGGACCGGTGGGCCTGAGGCTGGAAACCGTGCCCCTGCCAGCCGCACGGCCACTGGCAGGCCACAAGACCACGCTGCGGACCGAGTACGACGCCGGCGTCCGCGCGGCCGAGGCCGAGGGCGCCTTCGACAGCCTCTTCTTCACGCCCGACGGTCGACTGGTCGAGGGCGGCCGCAGCAACCTGTTCCTGCAATTGGACGGCCGCTGGTTCACCCCGCCGCTGTCCGACGGCGCCCTGCCCGGCGTGATGCGCGGCCTGCTGCTGGAGGACCCGGCCTGGGCCGCCACCGAACGCACGCTGGGCCGTGCCGACCTCGCGCTGGCCCAGGCGGTCGTGGCGTGCAGCTCGCTGCGCGGCGTGCTCCCCGCCCAGGTGATCCATGGCTCTTGAGGACCGCGGCGAGCTCGAGGGCCCGCACCTGGCCCTGTTCGACCTCGACCACACGCTCATCCCCTTCGACAGCGGCCTGGCCTGGCTCGGCTTCCTGGTCCGCCGGGGCGCCCTGCCGTCCTCGGCCGAGTCCGACTATCTGGCCTGCTGCATGGACTACATGGCCGGCCAGGCCGATGTGCGCGACATGCACCGCGCCCTGGTGCGGCCCCTGAGGCACAGCACGCGGGCCCATTTTGATGAATGGCTGGAAGACTTCGAGACCGATCTGGACGCCACCGTGCCGACCGCGGCCAAGGCCCTGGTCGCCCAGCACCGAGAGGCCGGCCACCATTGCCTGCTGGTGACGGCCACCACGCGCTTCGTGGCCGAACGCTATGCCCGGATCCTGGGCATCGACACGGTGATCGCGACCGAGGCCGCCCGGGACTCCCTGGGCCTGCTGACCGGCGAGATCGTCGGCCTGCCTTGCGTGCGAGAACACAAACTGGTCAAACTGCGCGGCTGGCTGGCGCTCGAGGGCCAGACCCTGGCGCACTTCGAGCGCAGCTGGTTCTACAGCGACTCGTCGAGCGATCTGCCACTCCTGCGCGCCGTCACCCATCCCGTGACCGTGCGCCCCGATGCCCGCCTGCGTGCCGTGGCCGTGCAGGAGGGCTGGCACATCATCGAGACGTTGACCGACCCCGAACCGCCGCCTCAACCGTCTGCCGAGGCGCCGTAGGGCGCCCGGGGGCACGCTACAGCCTCAGCGCACCCACCTTCAGCAGCACCTTCAGGTACTCGAGTTGCGCATGGAGGTGTCGAAGCTCGTCGCGGAGCTGCATCCAAGTCGCCATGTCCACCTCAAGGTGGATGGTCGCAGGCGCGGAATCGGGGTTGTGCGGCGCGGTGTTGTCCATGGGGTTCTTCCGGTGAAACTGCTGAGGCCTCATCGTCTCGCCTCAGCCCATGTCCCACCATCCCACGATCCCGCATGTCCACAGCGACATCCGCTGCGCGGACTCAGTCGCGATCGATGACTGTCAAGGCACTGTCCTAGTGGCTGCCGCTCACACCGCCGCGCGTTGGGCGTCCGCACAGCGCGCGGCGATGTGAGCGGGGTGGCACTCGGCTTTCGTTCAAGCGAGCGCAAGAACCGCGGGTCCTGACGCGTCACCAAGCTGGATTGACGTGCCCCGGTAGTCGCGCGGGCTGATGGCGAACTCCCGCTTGAAGGTCTTGCTGAAGCTGCTGGAGTCACCAAAGCCCCAGCGGTAGGCGATCTCCGTGATGCTCAGGTGTGAAGTGCCGGAGGCCCGAAGATCGTGCCGGCAGCGCTCCAGCCTTTGGCGTCGGATCCAGACCGCCGCCGTGGTGTCCGCACACTTGAACAGGCGGTGGAGGTGCCGTTCCGTGATCCCACAGGCGGCTGCCACGCCCTTCGTGCTGAGATCAGGATCGTCGAGACGGCTCTGTATGTGGGCCATGATCTCTTTCAATGCGAACCGTCTGCCGCGGGGCGTCGCCAGGTCTTGCGCCTTGGCGCTGAGCGTGGCAGCGAGCAGTTCCACGCTGGCGTGCAGCACATGTCCCGCATCGCTGAGAGGAAGCTCCCCGAAACTCGCGTCCAGTGAGAGCAGGTGATTCACGAACAGGCGACTCAGCCCACTGGTTGCCTCGATCTTGCGTCCCACGAAGTCGTCAGCCCGCGGCAGCGACAGCTGCATTTGCCGCCGAGGCACCGCCAGCGTGATCTGGCGGAGTCCCTTGCCGGTGACGAATTTCATCGGCCGCGCACTGTCCCAGAGCGCAAACGTCCCCGGCGTGAGCATCAGTTCCTTGCCGTCCATCGCCAGCGAAATGGCGCCTTCGGCGATGTAGATCAGGTTGTAGAGCGCCTCGCTGCCCTGCGCGATTTCGTAGGAACCGCGCGTACCGACGATCCCGCCTTCGCCGGCGGTGAGGTGCGTGACACGAAATCCCTCGAAACGACCTTGTCTGATGAAGGCGGGAAACCGTTCACAGCGCAGTGGCTGGATCGACCAATGCAGATGCGCGTCGATCACGAAGTTACGCCAGCAATCGAACTGCCTGTGCGGCGCGACGCGCTCCGTCGACCAAACCGTTGGGTCTTCCCAACGGTCGACCAGCGATGAGACTTGTCTCTTCATTCGTGTCGCCCCTCGATCGGCCGGTGATGTCATCCCTGGTCCATCGCCAGGTCATGCTGCGCCAATGAGCAGCGCGAGGCGATGGCTAAGATTCCCCTGCAATGATTACCGAGTCTTCGGTAGATGGCCACAAGGAGAATCACCCATGCTGCTCAACACGGTCGAAAAGGAGGCGCTGTCGCCCTACATGCGCAAGATCGCGGATGACCTGTATCCCAGGGTTGATCCACTGTTCATGCCTCACTTCGAGCGCTACATGGGTCTGCTCGGTAACGCGCCCGAACACGCGGAGCGGTTCTTTCCCTATTACTTCGGCATCTGGTTCGGCAACAAGCTGGGCGCCCGCATCACCGAATTGGCGCGGCTGGCCATCGCCAACGGCACGCAGTGCCAACTCTGCCTGGCCGTGCGCTACACGGCCGAAGTGAACGAGGCCGACGTCGCGGCCATTCCCGGCATCGATGCCAGCAGCCTGACGCCTGCCGAACGCGCCGTCGTGCGTTTCGCCACCCATTTCGGTAACGATCACCACGCGGTGACGGAGGCGCATTTCAGCGAACTCAAGCAATTCTTCAGCGACGAACAGGTCACGGAGCTGCTGCTCTGGAGCGCCATGGCCCTGGGCCTCGGGCGCATCCTCAAGGTTGCGCAGCTGGTGGACGCGAACTGCCCGCTGCCGAGCCGGGACAAGGTGGTCCGTTCGGAGACCATCGCCACGGTCTGAGGGCACCGCGCGTCGCGGCGGGCCGTGACGAGGGCCCAGGCCTCAGGTGCGATGGGCGGCACGGTCCGGCGCGCCTGGCCGCACGAGGCGCGCTCCGCCTTTGAGCCGCCCGTCAGAGGTCGACCGGCAGTTCGAGGTGCTGGGCGTAAATGAAGTCGCGGTGCTCGCGAAGGACAGGGTCCGCTGCCGCCCTCACCACCGGATCCGTGGTCGTGTAGACCGAGCGGAACAAGGCACCCATTTCGCACTGGTCCTGGGGCAGCGGCTCGACCAGCGCGAAGGCGCATGCGCAGTAGATGTCGAGCGCCGTGATCGACCGGCCGATGCAGTAGCGACTTCCGTCGTCGCGTTGCGCCCGCAGTCGATCCGCCAGACGCCCGAGCACCTCGGCACAGCGTCCCGGAGCTGCGGCAGCCGCGGCGTCACCGTACCAGTACTTCTGCCCGAGAAAGCGAAAGCTTTCGCGCACCTCGTCGGGTTGGTCGGGACCGGAGAAATCTCGCACCATGATGTGGCGCCGGTTCCAGACGAAGCCGTTCTCGCCGAACACTTCGTTGGCCAGCGCGAACATCAGCATCCGCTCGTCCATGTCCTGCGGAATCAGCCGCGGCGCCGGCGCCAACCGCTCGAACAGGTAAAGCTGTTCGATCCATGTGCAGCGCGGCGGCTCGTCGTTCCAAACCGCCACCGGGGCGGTCGCCTGGGCGGTCCAGCCGAGCAGTGGCAGGTTGGCTCCCAGCAACTCCTGCCTGACCTTCACATAGGGCAGGCCCTTGACATGGAGGATTGCCTTCGCCGCCTCGCTCCAGGGCCCCGGCACGCCAGGGGTCAGCACGACGCGCAGCCCCGGCATCTTGATCGCGTCGGTCACTTCAACGTATTGCGCCATGCGGTGCTCCTGAAGGTCGGGTAAGGCTAGCGATCGTCCGCCGGCACATGCGCACCCAGTGATGCGCGCGCAGAAATCTCGATCCAGTTGCCATCCGGATCGGCCACGAAACCGTAGCGTGCCACCGTGCCCAGGGTGATGGGCGCGCGCGCCATCCGTCCGCCCCGCTCGACGATGTCACGAAGGGCGATGTCGGCGTCCTGGATCTGGACGGTCAGATAGCGAAAGGCCACACCGACGAAATCGTCGCTCTCCTGGCCACCTTCGCCCTCTGTCACGAACAGCAGCGAATCGCCGCAGCGGGCCACGTGGTCGCCGACCTGCTCGAACTCCATGGCACCGAGGTAAAACCGCATCATCCTGGCCGGGTCCGGCGTGCGCACGGTGATGCCGATCCCGGTGACACCGTCGGTGCCGCTGCGCAGCAGGCGGACCGCGTCGCCGTCTGGGTGCAAACCCTCGTAGCGGCGGGCGTCGTGGCTGGCGATCGTCAGGCCCACGTAGCCGGTGCGGCGCTGAACAGGCAGCGGGGTCGACAGGTGATTGACCTTGATCACCGAGCCGTGCGCGTCATAGCGGTACTGGACGATGCCGCGGCCGAGGGCAATGTCATGGTCAAAGCGAAGGCCGATCGTGTCGGACCAGAAAGCCCGCTGCTCCGCGATCTGGTTCGTGAAGAGCCCGATGTCCAGGTGCGCTTTGAGCAGCTTCATGTCGTGCTGCTCATGCCGCCAGGATGTCGAGGGCGTGGTTGTCGATCGCCTGGTGCGCGCCACCGGTGATCATGTGCGCGAACAAGCGATCGCCCCGTTCGGTCCGCTTGACAATGACGGTCGCGGCGATCGCGACCGCGAGCACGGCAAAGCTGTAGTGGCGATAGTCGTCCGTCGCGTGTTCCAGGCTGTAGCCCTCGACGCCGTTGGCGCAGAGTTCCTCGTGGTAGCTCGTGAGCAGCGAGCGCTCGTTGTTGCGACGGGTTTCCCGGTCGAAGGCGCCGCCAAGGAAGTAGGCGGTGTCCATGCCCGTCGCGAGGAAATTGCTGGTCTGCCAGTCCACGATCGCCACCCGTCCACCGGACGGACTGAACAGCATGTTGTCGGGTCGAAAGTCGCAGTGCGAGTAGCACTTCGGCAGGGGCCGCGGCCGGTTCCAGTGGGCATGATGGCGGACATAGCGCTCGCAGACATCCGCCACTTCGGCGGACAGCATCCCGTCGTAGGTCCGCTTGAAATAATCCCAGGACCGCTCAATCAGATCGGTCGTATAGAAGCCTTGCGCGCCCTCCGGCACATAGAGCCAGGGCTGCGTCATGAGCTCGGTGTCATTCCAGAACGCTGCGTGGAGCTTGGCGGCCTCGGACAAGGCGCCGCGGGCCTCTTCCACCGTGCAGCCACGCATCTGGTCGCCGGCCTGCGCAGGGGCGAGATCCTCGAACAGGAGCACGAACTCGTTGCTCGCGTCGATCTCCGCCACGTAGGTGCGCGGAACGCGGATGCCGGCTCGCGAGGCCGCCTCGCGGTAGAACATGACCTCCGAGCGGTAGAACCCCATCGACTTGCCGGTCTCCGCCGCCGTGACATTGGCGGACGGGAACTTGCCCACAACGGTTCGCGGCGCATCGGAAGGCGGTTTGCCAGCGTATTCGAGGTGGAAGCGGCGGGTCTCGCCGAGCTGCCCGGTGCCGACGGATTCCATCGTGATCCCGACAACCTTGGCTTCCACCCCCCCGGCCAGGAGGGCCGCGGTGATCCACGCCGGTGTCACCGCCTCGGGGGGCACGATCGCGACGGACTGGGTCATGGGTTTTCTCCTGCGAGACAAGTCAACGGAAAGTCGCCAGGAGGCACTTCCAGCCGCAGCGTGTCTGCGGCGCCGGGACAAAGCTTAGGGCGACCTGGGCGACTGGGATGGTCCTACCCGGACATCGTTCTTGCTCTGGGACGACAACCCGCGCGTCGGTGGCAGAGCCCAGCCGTGAGGAATGCCCACCGGCGCATGCGATCCGCTGCGCGGACTCAATCGCGGTCGATGACCG
>CAISYQ010000313.1 GCA_903889735.1 uncultured Methylibium sp. | reverse complement strand
GCGCCTGACCACCATGGAGAAGCTGCTGGCGCAATACCGCCGGCTCTGAATCCCCACACCGCCACCGGACCTTGCCCGGCCGCGGTGGGGCCGGGCTGTTCAGGCGGCCCCGACCCAGCGCCGGGCGTTCTCGAACATCCGCATCCAGGGGCTGGTGGCAGCGGGATCACCGCGGCTCCAGCTCATCTGCAGGTTGCGAAACACCCGCTCCGGGTGGGGCATCAGGGCCGTGAAACGGCCGTCGGGCGTGGTCACCGCGGTCAGGCCACCGGGGCTGCCATTGGGGTTGGCGGGATAGGCCTCGGTGGGCTGACCGGTGGTGTCGACGAAACGCATCGCCCGCTGCACGGCCCGCGCGTCGCCGCGCTGGGAGAAATCGGCAAAGCCTTCGCCATGCGCCACCGCGATCGGCAGCCGGCTGCCGGCCATGCCCTGGAAGAAGGCCGAGGGAGATTCCAGCACCTCCACCAGGCTGAACCGCGCCTCGAACTGCTCGCTCTTGTTGCGCGTGAACCGGGGCCAGGCCTCGGCGCCGGGGATCATGGGCGAGAGCGCCGCCAGCATCTGGCAGCCATTGCACACGCCCAGCGCCAGCACATCGGGCCGGGCGAAGAAGGTCGCGAACTGCTCAGCCAGCGCCGGATTGAAGAGGATGGAGCGCGCCCAGCCTTCGCCGGCGCCCAGCGTGTCGCCGTAGCTGAAGCCGCCGCAGGCCACCAGGGCCTGGAACTGATCGAGCCGGGCCCGGCCAGCCTGCAGGTCGCTCATGTGGACGTCGCAGGTCTCGAAGCCGGCCTGCGCCATCGCGTAGGCCATCTCGAGATGGGAATTGACGCCCTGCTCGCGCAGGATCGCGAACCGGGGTTTGGCGAGGTTCAGGAAAGGCGCGGCCACGCTCTGTCCGGCATCGAAGCTGAGGTGGGTATGCAGCCCGGTATCGGCCTCGGCGCCCACGGCAGCATGCTCGGCGTCGGCACAGGCCGGGTTGTCGCGCAGCCGGGCGATGCGCCAGCTGACCTCGTCCCAGACTTGATGCAGTTCGCGCAGCGGGGCGCTGAACACCGCCTTGGTGTCGCGCCAGACCTCGACCACCCCGCGGTCGTTGGGCTTGCCGATCACATGGCTGTGACGGCTCAGGCCACCCTCGCGCAGCACTTGCATCACCGCATCGCGCTCGGTCGCGGCCACCTGGATCACGGCGCCCAGCTCCTCGGCGAACAGCGCGCGCAGCGTCTGCTCGTGGCGGCGCTCGGCCGTCTGCCCGGCCCAGTTCTTGGCGTCGCCCCAGTCCATGCGGCTGTCGGAAACGCCGTCGCCCTCGGTGACCAGCAGGTCCACGTTCAGGGAGACCCCGCGGTGGCCCGCAAAAGCCATCTCGCAGACCGTCGCCCACAGGCCGCCATCAGAGCGGTCGTGGTAGGCCAGCAGCCGGCCCTCGCGACGCAGCCGGTTGATCGTTGACACCAGCGCCTTGAGCTGCGCCGCATCGTCGAGGTCGGGCACGGTGTCGCCGACCTGGTCGAGGGTCTGGGCGAGGATGGAGCCCGCCAGGCGGTGTTGGCCCTGGCCGAGGTCGATGAGGATCAGGCTGGTGTCGCCGGGCTGCAGCTGCGGCGTCAGCGTGCCGCGCACATCGGCCAGGGTCGCGAACGCCGTGACGATCAGCGAGACCGGCGACGTGACCTGCTTGGGCGCGCCGCCCGCGGCGGCCTCGGCCCCTGCGGCGTCCCCACCCGCCTCGCTCCAGCGCGTGCGCATGGACAGCGAATCCTTGCCGACCGGCACCGACACGCCCAGCGCCGGGCAGAGCTCCAGACCGACGGCCCGCACCGTGTCATAGAGCGCGGCATCCTCGCCCGGTTCGCCGCAGGCGGCCATCCAGTTGCAGCTGAGCTTGACCCGCTCCAGCTCGATCGGTGCGGCCAGCAGGTTGGTGATGCTCTCGGCCACCGCCATGCGGCCGGCGGCCGGCGCGTCGATGACGGCCAGCGGCGTGCGCTCGCCCATGGCCATGGCCTCGCCGCGCAAGCCCACGTAGTCGGCCAGGGTCACCGCGCAGTCGGCCACCGGCACCTGCCAGGGCCCGACCATCTGGTCGCGGTGGCTGAGGCCGCCCACGGTGCGGTCGCCGATGGTGATCAGGAAGCGCTTGCTGGCCACGGTGGGGTGGCGCAGCACATCGAAGGCGGCCTGGGCCAGCGTG
>CAISYQ010000312.1 GCA_903889735.1 uncultured Methylibium sp. | reverse complement strand
CATGCACCAGACGATGGTGCTGGGACGGTTCTCGGACATGGTCTTGGCAACCTTGTAACAGGTCGCTTCATCGACACCGCAGGCCTCTTCGACCTTGTCCGGCGTCCACTTGGCGAGAACGTCCTCGCGGACCTTCTCCATGCCGTAGACCCGGTCATTGATGTACTTCTTGTCTTCCCAACCGTTCTTGAAGACGTGGTGCAGCACGCCAAAGAGGAAGGGAATGTCGGAGCCGGAGCGGATGCGCACGTAATCGTCGGCGCGGGCCGCCGTGCGGGTGAAGCGCGGATCGACCACGATCATCTTGCAGCCGGCCTCCTTGGCATGCAGCATGTGCAGCATGGACACCGGGTGCGCCTCGGCCGCGTTGCTGCCGATGTACATCGCCGCCCGGGCGTTCTGCATGTCGTTGTAGGAGTTGGTCATCGCCCCATACCCCCACGTGTTCGCGACGCCCGCGACGGTGGTGGAGTGGCAGATGCGCGCCTGGTGATCGCAGTTGTTGGTGCCCCAGAAGCTGACCCACTTGCGCAGCAGGTAGGCCTGCTCATTGTTGTGCTTGCTGGAGCCGACGATGAAGACCGAGTCCGGGCCGCTCTGCTTGCGCAGCTCGAGCATCTTGGCGCTGATCTCGGTCAGCGCCTGGTCCCAGCTGATGCGTTCGTACTTGGTCCCCACGAGCTTCATGGGGTACTTGAGGCGGTATTCGCCGCGGCCATGCTCGCGCAGGGCGGCGCCCTTGGCACAGTGCGCGCCCAGGTTGATCGGCGAATCGAACACCGGCTCCTGGCGCACCCAGATGCCGTTCTCGACCACCGCATCGACCGCACAACCGACCGAGCAGTGCCCGCACACCGTGCGCCGAACCTGGATGTTCTTCGCGCCGCCCTCGGCCTTGGGCGCATCGGCGGCCTGTGCCTTGCGTACCAGGGTCAGCTGGCCAGCAGCGAGTCCGGCACCCACCCCCATGCCCGAGCGCCGCAGGAAGGCTCGCCGGTCCATCGTGGGGATGGCGCGCGAGACGCCGCGCGCGAGGCTCGAGACCAAGGACGAAGCCGGCGAGCCGCGGCCCGCATCAGAGGATTTGCGAGTGAGCAGCATGGGGCCTCCGCGACTCAGACTTTGGTGGTTTGGTAGTAGCGCTGCACATGCGCAGTGAGCCGGTAGCCGCCCGCCTTGTCAGCCTCGGACGACGTGCCGGCGGCCGCCTGGGCCGGCTCCTGGGCCACCGGGAGCACCGCAGCAGCGGCGGCCAGCGCCCCCAGCGTGCCGGCGCCAGCGAACACGCGCCGACGGGAAAGAATGGATTTCGGGTCGTTCATCCTGGACTCCTGGGGGACGTGGCCGACTGCGGTTGGGAACGGTCAGGGGGAAGACCCACATCGACCGCGTCGCACATCTGCACGCAATTGCATAGGTTGGGCAGGACCAGTATGTGGCAAGGCGTCGCCAAAAAATCAGTGCCCCCCGTCAAAATCAGGGGGATTCGGGTAAATCCCGAGATCGCGGTCCACACCCTCCGGATCTTGCCGCGGGCCTTCAATCGATCAGGTCGAAGCCCTGGGCCTCGACCTGGACAAAGGCGCCCATGAACCCCGCCACAGCACGGAAGAAATCGGCCCGCGGGTGGGCCTCGATCGCCGCGCACAGCGCCTCGACCCAGGTCTGCAGGTGGATGCGGAAGAAGCGGCGCTGCTGCTCGAGGTTGCAGATCTCCACATCGTCGCCCGCGATCAGGAAACGCATGACCTCGCACAGACTGGCGATGTGGTCCTCGGTCTCGGTGACGCCTTCGCCCCGCTCCAATCCGAGCGAGCGCAGGTCGTCGCGCAGCTCGACCAGGGGTTTGTCGTTGATCGCACCGGCCAGGTGGAACGATCCGTAGAGGAAGATCTCCGGCTTGCCGATGGCCTGGAAGAGCGCGTCGTACTCGGCCACCACCGTCTCGCGGGGCAGACGGCGCGCCGTCGCGACGACCTCGCCCCATGGGCCTTCGAGGAAGCCACCCGCCGCGGGCGCCTCGGTCGGCGCGACGCGCAGCTGCTCGTAGAGCGCCTCCCCGGGCGCCGCCACGAAGAGGTGGGCCAGCAGGCCGTAGACCTCGGCACGGGCGAGCTCCTCGCGGTCGTCCGGGGTACTGAACTGCAGGGCTTGCGGCTTCATCGGCAAAAGCTCCATCAGGGAAAAAAGGGACGCGGCGAGCGGCCGCCTGGGTTCCGGCAGTCGCTGCTCAGAGATCGGTGATCCGGACCTCATGGGGGTTGGTGTGGAGATCGATCACGCGGCAGTCGGCGCACATCTTGAGCCGCTCCAGCGCCGCGCCCTGGAACATCGAGTGCCCGGCGAGCTTGACCAGCATGCCCTCGATCGCTTTCTGGGTGCCGAAGGGCTTGCTGCACTTCACGCAGGCCCAGGGCGCCATCTCGTGCAGCACCCGGGGCTGCTTTCGCGCCTTGCCGCCGTCGGCCAGCCACAGGCGCGGCTCCAACACCAGCGCGCCCTCCGGGCAGGTGCCGACGCACAGGCCACACTGCACGCAGTTCTTCTCGGTGAAGCGCAGCTGTGGCCGTTCTGGGTTGTCGCCCAGGGCGCTCTCGGGGCAGGCACCGACGCAGCTCAGGCACATCGTGCACTTGGCGGTGTCGATCTGCAGGCTGCCCCAGGGCGAGGCCGAACCGGCCTCGCTGGGCAGGGTGACCACCTCGACCGGCTGGGGCGCCTGCGCGAGCAGGTGGTCTACCGCCAGTTCCAGGGTCGCCCGTTTCTCGGCCTGGGCCGCAAAAGCCGCCGGCTGCGCGACGCCCTGGGCCGGACCCGCCTGCAGCGCAGCGTCGAGGGCGGCGATGTCCGTCGCCTCGATCAGGCGCAGATGCACGCCCCGGTAACCCAGCCCGGTGAGCAGGGCCTGGCCGACGGCGAGCTGGGCCGCCACGGCCTGGCGGTAGTCGGGCGCCTCCTCGCCGGTCATCAAGACCCAGACCTGGGATGCGCCCTGGGCGATCGCCGCCAGCCAGAGGTCCAGCCCCACCGAGGCCGTGTGCCACAGATCGACCGGCAACACCCGGGCGGGCAGGCCATGCAGGGCGCCCGACCCAGCGACAGAGCCAGCTGTCGAGCGGGCCGCCGGCCCGGAGCCCCCCGGCGAAACGCGTCCGCTGCGCACCGCCCGCCCGAGCGCCTCGATCAGCTGCTGGCCCGCGCCCTGGCTGTGCAGCAGCAACGCCGCATCGCGGCCCCCGGCCTTGCGGTAGGTGGCGGTGAGGGTGCGCAGGCGCCGGCCCTGGTGCGCCGGCCCGGGGGTGGCGTAGGTGAGCGCGCCGCTGGGGCAGACCGTGGTGCAGGCGCCGCAGCCGACGCAGAGGTTGGGATTGACGGCCACGCCGCCCTTCTCGGGCCCGTCCTCGGTGCGGCGGCTGGTGATGGCCTGGGCCGAGCAGACGTCGATGCAGGCCGTACAGCCCTCACGCTCATTGCGGCTGTGGGCGCAGAGCTTGTGCTTGTACTGAAAGAACCGGGGCTTCTCGAACTCGCCGACCCGCTCGCGCAGCGTCAACACCGCGTCGATCCAATCCGCCCCACCCTGCGCGAATGCCGCGGGACCCACATGCAGGTAGCCCTGGGGCGGCTGGTGGAGCGTGATCAGCGGCACCGCGCCGAGATCGAGCACCAGGTCAAAGCGCTCAGTCGTCTCAAGCGGCGCACGGCCGAAATCGATCGCACCGGCGGCATCACAGACCCGGACGCAGTCGCGGTGGCTGCCGCAGCGGGACAGGTCGATCTGGTAGCTGAAATCGATCGCCCCTTCCGGGCAGGCCTCGACGCAGGCGTTGCAGCGCGTGCACAGGTCCAGGTCGATCGGATTCGACGACTCCCAGCGCACCTCGAAGGCGCCCAGCCATCCGGTGAGCTGCGTCACGCGGCCGGCCGCGACTGGCAGCGTGCGGGCCTGGGGCAGGCCCGGGCTCACGGTCGAGCTGGGCTGGGCCGTGTCGCCCTCGGTCAGCAGCAGCGACACCTCGAGCCGGTCCTGCAGCAGCTGCGCGGCACGCCAGGCCGCCCCCGCCGGGCCCACCACCAGGCAGCGGCCCGCGCTGCGGTAGGTGACGGTGCCCACCGGGTCGGGCTCGGGCAGCTGGGCGGCGGCCAGCAGGGCGGCGATCTTGGGCGTGGCCTGAGCGGCGTCGCGCGACCAGCCGGCGGACTCGCGGATGTTCACAAACCGGATCGGCCGCTCGTCCAGGCCGGCCGCGCCCTCGGTCTCACCGTTCAACTCGAGGAACAGCCGCTGCTCCTGCGTGCAGGCCACCAGCAGGTCCTCGCCCGACTTGGCTGCGCGCTGGAAAGCGCCAGCCTCACGGCGGCACAGCAGCGAGTGGACGACCTCCAGGCCGTCAGCGGCCGCCGGCCCCAGCGCGCGTTGCAGTGCCGGGCCGTCCAGCGGCAGGGTCTGGTTGCAGTTGCAGATGAGGGTCTTCATGGGGGTTGGGCATTGGTGCGGCCACGGAGGCTGCCGAGCCCTCCTCCTCGTCGGCCGGCGGGGTGGGGGGAAGGTCGGCCGAGGCCGCACGCGCTGAAACGGCGAGCCCATCGGCCGGCATCTCAGCCAGCATCTCGGCCGGCATCTCGACCGACGTCTCAGCGGCGGGGGCGGCCAGCGCCTCGGCCCGCGCCGCCGCCGCGGCGGCTTCAGCCGCTTCGGCAGCCTCCTCGGCTGCGAACAGGCCGAGCGCCCTGGACTGGTTCATCTGCCGCAGCATGGACAGCGGGATCGGGTCGGGTCGGCCGTAGTCGTCGATGTAGATGTCGAGCCCGTCCATGATGTTGAAATGCGGGTCGGTGAAGAGCTTCCTGACCGCGGCGCGCTTCACGCCTTCGTCGACGCCACTCGCCACGAAGCGCGACACCTCATCACCGGGCGACAGGGCCCGGACGTCTTCCAGCGTGGGTGCGGGCGGCGCGGGCGGCTCCGGCAAAGCCGGGGCCTGGGTCATGTCGGCTGCTGACGGCGTGGAATCCGCCGCCACCGACGAATCGACGGCACGGCTGCTGGCCGGTGGTGCGACCGGCACCGCCACGTCCCCCGGTGCGGTGGGCTCCACCGGCACCGAACGCCCGCTGCGGACCTCGGTCTTGCGCCGCGCCCAGCGCGAGAGGAAGCCGGCGTCCTCGCTCATCGCCGTTGACCGGGGGGCTGGAAGGAGGCCGGCCGCTGGCGCCGCTTGGGCTCGGGTCGGTAATGCTCGTCGGCATAGGCCTGCAGCCAGGCCACCACATCGGGCGGGAGCGGCAGGTTGTCGACCCGCTCCTGGGCATCGAGCCAGCGACCCGCCTCGTTGTAGGAAACACTGAGGATCTCCGGCCAGGCCCGGGAGGGGTCCTCTTCGGCGATGCGCCAGGTGACGAACCACACCGGCGACCCCGAACTCAGGTTGAGGTAATAGCCCTCGGCCTCGTCCCGGAAGAGCTCGAGCCGGAAGCCAGGGTGCAGCCAGCGCGCGAACTTGCCGTCATCGCGCAGCAGCCGCGGCTCGCGGCCGAAGGCGCCCTCGTCGGGCAGCACCTCGGCGATGCGAAAGCGCCAGTCCTCCCAGCGGTTGGGCTGGGCCTCGCGCTCGATGACCACCGCCAGGTCCAGCGAAGGACGCAGCGCCGGACCTTCGGGGCTGCCTGCGTCCATGGATTCAGGTGGTCTTGGAGATGTTGATGGTCGGGAACTTGGACGAGTAGTCCTTGGCCTTCTCGGCGATCTTGACCGCCACCTGGCGGGCCACGGCCTTGTAGATGGCGGCGATCTCGCCGTCGGGGTCGCTGACCACGGTGGGGCGGCCGGCATCGGCCTGCTCGCGGATGCTCAGGTTCAGCGGCAGCGCGCCGAGGTAGGCCACGCCGTACTCGCTGCTCATCTTCTTGCCGCCGTCGGCGCCGAAGATGTGCTCGGTGTGGCCGCAGTTGGGGCAGCAGTAGACCGCCATGTTCTCGACCACGCCGAGGATGGGCACGCCGACCTTCTCGAACATCTTCAGGCCCTTGCGGGCGTCGAGCAGGGCGATGTCCTGGGGTGTGGTGACGATGACCGCGCCGGTCAGCGGCACGCGCTGGCTGAGCGTCAGCTGGATGTCGCCGGTGCCGGGGGGCATGTCGACGATCAGGTAATCCAGCTCGCGCCAGTTGGTCTGCTTGAGCATCTGCTCCAGCGCCTGCGTGGCCATCGGGCCGCGCCAGATCATGGGGTTGTCGGCCTCGATCAGGAAGCCGATCGACATCACCTGCACGCCGTAGTTCTCGAGCGGCTCGATGCTCTGGCCGTCGGCGCTCTCGGGGCGGCCCTCGATGCCCAGCATCATCGGCTGGCTGGGGCCGTAGATGTCGGCGTCGAGGATGCCGACCGAGGCGCCCTCGGCGGCCAGCGCCAGCGCCAGGTTGACGGCGGTCGTGCTCTTGCCGACACCGCCCTTGCCCGAGGCCACGGCGACGATGTTCTTTACGCCGGGGAGCAGCTGCACGCCGCGTTGCACCGCGTGGGACACGACCTTGCTGGTGAGGTTGACGCTGACGTTCTCCACGCCACCCACGCT
>CAISYQ010000311.1 GCA_903889735.1 uncultured Methylibium sp. | reverse complement strand
GGCGGTACGGCGGTTGAACCCCCGCCCCCGCCACCCCGGCCCGCGGGTCCCCGGCAAGCCCGCAGGCCGCCAGCCCGGCATCCACCAGCGCGGCATAGGTCGCCATGCCCTCGGCGTCGATCAGGCCGGTCGCCCGGTCCACGCCGATCACCTCATCGAAGCCCTGCAGACCGATGCGCGGGTGGGCGGTGGGCCGGTCGCGGAACAGGTTGCTGGTGGACTTGGCCAGGCCGATGAGCCCCGCAGGGACCCCGCCCACGGCGCCCGGGACCCTGCCAGCGCCGCGGGCGGCGGCCGCCGCCTCGGCGACCGCCCGCAGCAGCGTGGCGGTCTTCTGCGCGTGCGCGGCGGCGTTCATGGGCGGTAGAGGAAGTCGCGCGTCATCGGGTAGGCGTCGCCCGTGACATTGCCCTTGCTCACCGTGACCTGGAACAGGTTGATCTGCGGCCGCGCAGCACGGAACAGCTCGGCGCAGGACCACAGGTAGGTGCGCCAGGTGCGCCGAAAGCGTTCGTCGAAGCGCTTTGGGTCGAGCGCCTGGATCGCCGGCCAGGCGCTGTCGAAGCGCTCGGCCCAGCAGTCCAGCGTCAGCGCGTAGTGACGGCGCAGGTTCTCCACGTCCAGCACCTCCAGGCCCTGCGTCTCCATGGCCTGCAGCGCCTCGGACAGGCTCGGGATCCAGCCGCCGGGGAAGATGTGCTCGCGGATGTAGAAGACCGTGTCGCGAGGTGCGACATGGCCGATGAAATGGATCACCCCCAGCCCGCCGGGCCGCAGGCAGCGGGCGTGCGCCGCCACCACCTCGCCCAGCTGGTCCCGGCCGGCATGCTCCAGCGTGCCGATGGAGAGCAGCTTGTCGTACGGGCCCGGGATCTCGCGGAAGTCGCATTCCAGCACCTCGAGCCGGCCCTGCAGGCCACGGCGTCCGATCTCGGCGCGCGTCTCGTCCACCTGCTCGGTGGTGGTATTGATGCCGGTGCCGATCGCGCCGTGGTGGTCCCAGCCGTGGAACAGCAGCCCGCCCCAGCCGGAGCCGATGTCCACGAAGCGATCGCCCGGGCCCAGCCTCACCTTGCGGCAGACATGGGCCATCTTGCGCTGCTGCGCCTCCTCCAGCGTGGTGACGCCCTCGCCCCAGTAGCCGCAGGTGTAGGTCATGGACGTGCGGTCCAGCCAGGGGCGGTAGAAGTCCTGGCCCAGGCCGTAGTGGAAGCGGGCATTGGCCTTGGCCTGCAACGGGCTCGCGTTCGAGTACTGCCACTCGTGGCGGTGGTTGCGCAGCGTCACCAGGGGATTGGCCTCGGCATCCAGCGCACTGGCAAAGCCCGCCCGGAAGGCCAGCGCCAGATCGCCGTCGATGTCGAGCTCGCCGCTGAAGTAGGACTCCAGCAGGCTGTCATAGCCCAGCACCAGCCCGCGGCGCTCGGCGCGGCGGCTGTGGAAGCGCAGCGTGAAGGCCGGCTCGCCATGGCCGGCCCGGTGCGAGTGGCCGTCGCTGAACACCACCGCGAACGGCACGTCGCTGGCCGTGCCCAGCCGGTCGAGCATGCGTTCAAGGGCGGTTGCCGGCATGCCCTGTGCTGCCGTCAGCGCACCGAGCGGTACTCGCGCGTGCGGTTGCGTGGCGCCAGCACCACCTGCCAGAGCTGGCCCTGGCGCGAGCGGAAGAAGCCCGCGCTGCCCAGCAGGTAGAGCTTCCACATGCGGTAGAAGCGCTCGCTGTAGCGCCCGCGCAGCGTGGGCCAGGCCCGCTCGAAGCGCGCCCACCAGGCCATCAGCGTGCGGTCGTAATCGGGGCCGAAGTTGTGCCAGTCCTCGATGATGAACTGGCCCTCCGAGGCCTGCGCGATCTCGGCCGCCGAGGGCAGCTTGCCGTTGGGGAAGATGTAGCGGTCGATCCAGGGGTTGGTGGCGCGCTCGGCGCGGTCGATGCCGATGGTGTGCAGCAGCAGCAGACCGTCGTCGGACAGCAGCTCGCGCATGCGCTCGAAGTAGGCGCGGTAGTTCTTCGGTCCCACATGCTCGAACATGCCCACCGAGGCGATCTTGTCGAAATGCCCGCCCAGGGAGCGCCAGTCCTCCAACTCGATGCGGACCGGCAGCCCTGAGCAGCGCTCACGCGCCAGCGCCGCCTGCTCCTTGGAGACGGTGGCGCCCACCACCTCGCAGCCGAAGTGCGAGGCGGCATAGGCCGCCAGGCCCCCCCAGCCGCAGCCCACATCGAGCAGGCGCTGGCCCGGCGAGAGCTCGAGCTTGCGGCCGATGAGCTCGAGCTTGTGCTGCTGCGCCTGCTCCAGGCTGGTGGCCTGCGGCCAGTAGGCGCAGGAATAGACCATGCGGGAGTCCAGCATCGCGGCGAACAGGTCGTTGCCCAGGTCGTAGTGGCGCTCGCCCACGTGGAAGGCGCGTGCCACCGATTGCAGGTTGCCCAGGCCGTGGCGTGCCACCTCCATCAGCCAGCCCGGCAGCGACTGCGCGGTGACCTCGCGGTCCACGTCGGCGCGCATCAGCCGGCAGACCAGCTCGTCCAGTCGCTCGCAGTCCCACTGGCCGTCCATGTAGGACTCGCCGAAGCCCAGCGCGCCGCCGGTGAGGATGCGGTGCCAGGCGGCGCGGTCGTGCAACTGGAAATCCCAGGGCGCCGGTCCGTTGACCTCGACCCCCGCCCCCTGCATCAGGCGCTGCAGGGTGGGCGGGATGCGGGCGCTGCGGTCGGTGAGCGTCGCGGACGATAAGGGCATCTGCATGGAAACATCTCCTGGAAACTTGTGACAGGATGGTTCCAGCATGCGCGCCGCCCTGGGGCCCTCGCTTGAGCGCGCGCAAGCCGGCGTCGACCGTGGTGGGGCGGCCGCGGCCCAGGTCCGGGTGACCCGGGCCCTTGAGGGCACGCAAGCGGCCGCCGGTCCACCGGCTTAGATTGGCTTGATGCGCATCGTCATCTCGGTCGGGGGTCACGCGCTGCCGCGTCGGCGGCAGGGCGGGCAACCGCAGTCCCCTTCTTTCGAGGCGCCGTCCACGCTTGACGCGTTGCGCTACGCGGCCATCCCGCTGGCGGCGGTCGCTGCGGAGCATGAGCTCGTGGTGGTTCACGGGCAGGGCCTGCTGGGCCAGTCCCTGCTGCTGCCCTCGCTCTATCCGCTCGACATGGTCGGCGCCGAGAACGAGGGCCGCATCGGCTATTTGCTCGAGCAGGAGATCGCCAACCGGCTGCCGGCCGAGCGCGCCGTGGCGACCCTGCTGACGCGGGTGGAGGTCCGGGCCGATGATCCCGCCTTTGCCGATCCCGCCCAGCCGATCGGTCCGGTCCACGGCGCTGACGTCGCCCAGCGGCTGCGCGCCGAGCGCGGCTGGGTGATGGCCATGGTGCCGGCCATGGCGGTGGGCGAGGGCAGTCCGGGCTTTCGCCGGCTGGTGCCATCGCCCGAGCCACTGGCGGTGGTCGATGCACGCCCGGTGGAGTGGCTGCTGGAACGTGGTGCGGTGGTGCTGTGCGGGGGCGGCGGCGGGATCCCGGTGGTGGCCCGCCACGGCGGTTATGCCGGGGTCGAGGCGGTGATCGACCCCGATGCCTGCGCCAGCCTGCTGGCGCGGCGCCTGGACGCCGACCTCTTCATCATCGCCACCGATGTGGAGGCCGTGATGGCCGACTGGCGCGGCCCCGAGCCGCATGCG
Organism: uncultured Methylibium sp.; assembly: GCA_903889735.1. Classification (GTDB taxonomy): domain Bacteria; phylum Pseudomonadota; class Gammaproteobacteria; order Burkholderiales; family Burkholderiaceae_C; genus Methylibium. The sequence continues at coordinate 13,060 of CAISYQ010000311.1, read as the reverse complement.
CTCGGCCGCATCACCACGGCCGAGCTCCGGGCCCTGGCCTTCGAGCCCGGCACCATGCAGCCCAAGGTGAGCGCCGCCTGCGCTTTTGCCGATGCGCTGGGCCGGGCGGCCGCGATCGGCCGCCTCGCCCGGCTGGCGGAACTGGTGAGCGGCGAGGCCGGCACGCGGGTGCTGCCGGTCTGATGGCGAGGCTTGGGGTTCAGAGGTGCGTTTCTTCCTCGGGGGTTGCCGAGGACGGCTGTCGGTCCGCTGATGGGCCCGCTGATCCGCCCGCCGAGGATGCGCCGGCCGGGCTGTCGGCCATCTCGGCCTCGCCGTCGCCCAGGCGGTGTTCCAGGCCGTAGCGGATCAGCGCGGCCATGCTGGGCAGCTGCAGCTTCTCCTGGATGCGGCTCTTGTGGGTGCTGACGGTCTTGACCGAGAGGTGCAGGTCCTCGGCGATGTCGGTCAGGCGCTGGCCCGCGACGATGCGCCGCAGCACCTCGAGCTCGCGGTCCGACAGGTGGGCGTGGCCCGGGGCCTGCGCCACGCCGTTGAGCTGCTGCACCACCCGCTCGGCCAGGCTGGCCGTCACGTAGGCACCGCCGCCCGCCACCTTGCGCACGGCAGCCACCAGCTCCGAGGAGGCGCTGTCCTTGGTCACATAGCCACTGGCACCCGCCTTGAAGGCGCGCAGCGCGTACTGCTCCTCGGCGTGCATGCTGAGCACCAGCACCGCGACATCGGGCAGCTCCGACTTGATGCGGTGGATGAGGTCCAGCCCGCTCATGCCCGGCATCGACAGATCCACCACCGCCAGGTGGAAGCGCTCGCGCCTCAGGCTCTCCAGCGCCTGGAAACCGGTGGCGACTTCGGCGATCGTCCACTCGTCGGTCAGCGGCTCCAGCACGCGCTTGAGCCCCTCCCGCACCACCATGTGGTCATCGACCAGGAGCAGCCGTCGTCGGGCGGGCAGGGTGTCGAGGTGTTTCATGCGGCTTCCTTGTTGGGCAGTGAAGGGCTGAGGTGGTCGGTGGAGCGCAACAGGGGCAGGTGGATGGCGATCCGCCGCCTGCCGCCCGGCCGTGCATCGGTATCCAGGCGGCCGCGCAGCAGATGCACCTGCTGGCGCAGTTCGGTCAGGTCGAAGGGCCGCTCCTCGTAGAGCGCGCGCTGGTCGGGGCCGTTGTCCTGCAGGCAAAGCACCAGCTCCCCGGTCGGATGGCGCAGGCCGATGTGGATCTGGCTGCTGCTCAGGCCATGCGCCACCTGCGCCAGCGCCTCCTGGGCCATGCGGTAGACCGCCACCGACATGGACTCGTTCAGCGGTGGATGGCACTCGTCGAGCTCCAGCGTGATGCGCAGGCCAGAGCGCTGTGCCAAGTCGCGGGCCAGCCAGTCGATCGCGGCGGTGAGGCCCAGGTCATCGAGCAGCAGCGGGCGCAGGTCGGTGGCGATGCGTCGCACGGTGGCCACCGCGGTGTCCAGCACCGTCTGGATGTCGGCCAGGCGCTGGTCGTGCACCGGTCCGGGGGGCGCGCTCGGCAGGCAGGCCAGGTCCATCTTCAGGGCGCTCAGCTCCTGCCCCAGCTCCTCGTGCAGGGCGCGGGCGACCCGGCGTCGCTCGGCCTCGCGCGACTCGATGGTGCGCGTCGCGATGCGCCGGTCGATCTCGGCCCGCTTGCGCTCGGTGATGTCGATCAGCGTGATGCGCAGCGTGGTCTCGGCGCCCACCGGCACCAGCCGCAGGCCATCGATTTGCGCCTGGAAAGGCGGGGCGCCACGGGGTTGCAGCGTCAGCTCCACCGGCTGCGGGCCGTCCTGCTGCAGGGCGCGCAGCAGGTAGCGGTGCCAGCGGTCGCCGTCCTCGGGCGCGACGAAGCGCGCCAGGCGCCGGCGGATCAAGGCGCTGCGCTTCTCGCCCAGCAGGCGGGCGCCGGTCTGGTTGGCCTCGATCACCAGGCCGTCGCGGTTGAGCGTCAGGTAGCCGACCGGGGCGTAGTCATACAGGTGCACATAACGGTCGCGCGCGGCGGCCAGCTCGATCTGCGTGCGCCGCAGCTCCTCGTTCTGCATCTCGACCTCGATCTGGTGGACCTGCAGCTCGTGCAGCACCGCTTCGGGCGAGCGCAGCGCCCAGGCCGGGCGGGCGGGATGCTGGGGGAGCGCGGGTGTGGGCTCGGTCGCGGTCGCCCCGGGGTCGGTGGCGCTGCGCTCCAGCGGCAGGCGCACGGTGATGCAGCCACCCCCGCCGGGTGCGTTGCCGATCTCGATCGTCCCGTCCAGGATCGCGGCGCGCTCACGGATGCCCGTGAGGCCGTGCGAGCCCTGGCGCCCCACGGCCTCGCCGGGGAATCCCACGCCGTTGTCGCGAACGCTGATCGAGAACTGGCCACCCTCGCAGCGGGTCTCGATCCAGACCTTCGAGGCGTGGGCATGGCGGGCCACGTTGGTCAGCGCCTCCTGCACCATGCGGTAGATGGCGATCGAGGCCATGTCCGCCAGCGGCGGGGTGGTGTCGGCGAAGTTCAGATCGACCTCGATGTTGAGCCGGCGTGCCGATTCGAGCCCCAGCCACTCGATGGCCGCGTTCAGGCCGAGGTCGTCGAGCATGGGCGGCCGCAGGTCGGTGGCGATGCGGCGCAGCGACTCGAAGGTCTCGTCCAGCCGCTCGATCAGGCCCGTCACCCGGTCCTCCCGTCCCGCTTTCTGCGAGGGGGCCAGGTGGGTGAGGCCGATCTTCAGGGCGGTGAGCTGCTGTCCCAGTTCGTCGTGGAGCTCGCGGGCGATGTGCTGGCGCTCCTGCTCGCGGGCATCCACCAGGTTGGCCGAGAGGTCGCGCAGTTCGCGCCGGGAGCGCTCGAGATGCTCGTGTTCGCGCAGTGTCTCGGTGATGTCCCTCAGCACCATCTGCACCAACACGGCGGGCGACTTGCCGCTGGCCGCGCCGGGGGTCGGGACGGTGAAGCTCGCCAGCGCCATCTCCACTTCGCGCGGCTCGCCGTCGAGCCTCACGATCTGCGCCCGGCAGACCGCGGGCGACCCCTTGCCGTTCGGGGCGGGAGGGGTCGGTACCTCCGCGCCCGCCGCCAGCAGGTCCTTGAGCTCGCAAGCCGTCAGGGCTTCGGCCGAGGCCGCGCCCCACAGGTCGGCGCAAGCGCGGTTGGCGAAACGGATCCAGCCGTCCTCGACGACACAGATCGCGATCGGCGCCACTTCCAGGGCCGCCTGCCAGCACAGCAAAGGCTTAGTCAAGACCCACCTCGCGAGTATGGAGTGGCCGAACCCGGGCGCCTGAAATCAGCGCGCGGCGGCTCTGGCGATTGAATAGGCAGCGAGCTTTGAGCGATACCGTCAATATGTCTCCAGAAAACCCTGGGTACGCGCGCTGATAAACCTACCGACGAGGGCTTGCAGCACTCGGCCTGCAGCAAGCTTCCTGATGCTAGTGGCCGCCCCGCATGAAAACCGCCTCAGCATGAGCGGGAACTGACTCTCGTCAATATATTCGGGTCTTTGCCGCCGCCAATTCCTTGGCTCGGTAAGTTTGGTTCAGAAAATTCTGAATTCAGTATCGGAATAAAACGGTAGGCCCACCGACAGGCGCTTGAGGCATACCAACCGGGTTCGCCCGCCGGATGGCTCTTGCGCCCTGGCCCCGCCCTGGCCCCGCTCTGGCGCTTGACCACGCTCAACCGCGCCCGCGCCCCCCTGCGCCCCAATGCGGTGGTGGCGGGGCACCGCCGGAACAAGGCAAGGAGCGAAGCCATGAAGATCGGTTCCATCTGCAGACGCACCGTCATCACGATTGACAGCGCGAGTCCGCTCACCGAGGCCGCGCGCCTGATGCGCGACTCGCATGTCGGCTCGCTGGTCGTCACCACCAGCACGCCGCAGGGGCCACGTGCCCTGGGCATCGTCACCGACCGCGACCTCACCATCAACGTGCTGTCCCGCGGGCTCGACGGCGCCGGTGTGACGATCGGCGATCTCGCCAGCGACGCCATCGCCAGCATTGCCGAGGAGTCCGATCTCTCCACCGCCATCGCCACCATGAAGTCGGCCGGTGTGCGTCGCCTGCTGGTGGTCAACGGCGAGCAGGTGGTGTCCGGCATGGTGTCCTTCGACGACCTCATGGCGGCCTGCGCCGGGATCATCAATGGCCTGGCCGACATCATCCGCCTCGGTGCCGAGCGCGAGGTCCGGGAGGCGGCCAAGCAACAGGCGCCCCAGACGCCCCCGGTGTTGCTGCGCATCCCGGCCATGGGCACGGCGGGCTGGGGCACGGCGCTGGCTTGAGCGAGGCCTGACCATGAGCATCTTGACCAAGGCAGGCCGCGTGAAGCCGGGGCCGGCGACGAGACCGTTCGCCAGAGGGTGGGTCCTGGTGACGGTGGCGACGCTCACGCTCACCCTCTCGCTCACCGCCTGCCAAACGCCGCCCGGCGGAACGATAGGGCGCGAGGAGGGCGGCATGATCATCGGCGGCGTGCTGGGCGGTGTGCTGGGCTCGCAGGTGGGTCATGGCAGTGGCCGCACGGCGGCCACCATCCTCGGCACCATCGCGGGCGCGGCGATCGGCGGCTCGGTCGGTCGCTCCATGGCCGAGACCGACCGCCTCAAGACAGCCCATGCGCTGGAGACGGTGCAGACCGGCGTGCCGGCGCGCTGGGTCAATCCCGACAACGGCAACCGCTACGAGATGGTGCCCACGCGCACCTTCGATCAGGGCGGTCAGCCTTGCCGCGACTACACCATCGACGCCATCATCAGCGGCGCGAAGCAGAAGGTCACCGGCACCGCCTGCCGGCAGGCCGATGGTGTCTGGCGGGCCACGCCGTGACGCCGCCGGTGGAACCGTCGCTGCCCCTGCCCGACGAGAGCGACGAGGAGAGCCCCGAAGACCCCGAACGCATCGTCGCGCGGCCCGATGGCTTTCACTGGGTCGCGCTCGACGGTCGCCAGGAATTCGGTCCCTTCCAGAGCCTGGAAGCCGCCCGCGCCGACATGGAGGCCAGCGACGAGGAGGGGCCGGAGCCCGCCGAGACCCTGTTTGAGGCCGAGTCCGAGATCGGCATCGCTGACTGGATCGACCCTGAAACCGGCGAGCCGGCCGAGGGCTCCTGCCCGCCCCATCTTGAAGACCGCTGAGTGGAAGACCGCTGAGCGCTTGGCGCAGGCCGCGCCGCGCGCTCAGGTCCGGCCTGGTCGTGACGCTTTGGTCGCGCTTGATCTCTGACTCCCACCTCTCCCACCCACCTCGAGGATCGTTCCCATGCTGCTGTTCTCGCTCGACCCCGAAGGCGGCTTCGCCACCGCGCTGGCCACTGAGCTCGACGAGCCCCTGAGCGCCCACGAGGACCGGCGGTTCGAGGACGGCGAGCACAAGCTGCGCCCGCTGGTCGATCCGCGCGGCGCCGACACCTATGTCGTCTGCAGCCTGCACGGCGGGCCGCAGCACAGCCCCCACGACAAGCTGTGCCGGCTGCTGTTCTTCATCGCCACGCTGCGCGAGCATGGCGCCGCCCGCGTGAGCGCGGTCGTGCCCTACCTGGCCTACGCCCGCAAGGACCGCCAGACCAAGCCCTTCGACCCGGTCACGCTGCGCTATGTGGCGCAGATGCTGGAGTCGGTCGGGTTGGCGCAGCTGCTGGTGCTGGAGGCGCACAACGTGGCGGCCTTCCAGAACGCCTTCCGCTGCACCACCGTGCACCTGCCCGCCCACCGCGCCTTCGACGCTGCTGTGCTCGGGCTGGTGGGGAGCTTCCCGCTGGCGGTGGTGTCGCCCGACCCCGGCGGCGTGAAGCGCGCCCAGCTCTGGCGCGAGTCGCTGGAGCAGCGGCTCGCCCGGCCGGTGGGCTTTGCCATGGTCGACAAGCGCCGCAGCGCGGGCGTGGTCAGCAGTGCCCACCTGGTGGCCGGCAATGTGGACGGCATGACGGTGCTGCTGCTCGACGACCTCATCGCCAGCGGCGAGACCGTGCAGCGCGCCGCGCTGGCCCTGCGCGAGGCCGGCGCCCGCGAGGTGCTGGTCTGCGCTGCCCATGGCCTCTTCACCGGCACGGCGCCGCAGGTGCTGGCCGACGACGCCGTGTCCAAGGTGCTGGTGACCGACAGCGTGCCGCCCTTTCGCCTGCCGGCGGGCGGGGCGGTGCAGGCCAAGCTGCGGGTGGTGTCCGCCGTGCCGCTGTTCGCGCAGGCCATCAGGGCCTGCCGGTTCTCGCCGCTGGGCTGAGGGCCTCTTCGGTCTCCACGGCCTCCATCGCCTCCACCGCGTCCACCGCGTCCAACCAGTCCAGCGCCGCCACCGCCACGGCCACATAGCGGCGCGCCAGTGGCGGCCATTTTCCCGGCGTGCGTGGCTGCGGATCCAGCAGATGCGCCAGGATCAGCCGCGCGCGCAGCAGGGCGCGGCAGGCGGTGTAGAGCGGCATCAGCGCGGGCGGCAGCGCCTCTCCCAGGGCGGCGGTGCAGGCGCTGATCAGGTGCGGGCCGATCGAACGCGGGTCCAGCGAGCGGGGGTCGGCGCTGCAGGCTGGGCGTTCAGGCGTCCGCTCCGCCAGCAAGCCGCACTCCATGGCCAGGAAGGCCAGCTCATCGATCGGGTCGGTCTGTCGCAGCGCGACGCTGAACTCCAGGCAGTCGATCACCACCGGCGGATCGAGCAGGCAGACATGCTCCGGCCGCAGGTCGCCATGGCCTTCCACCAGACCGGCCGCGCGCGACCCCAGCAGCGCCGCATGCCGGGTCAGCGCCGCGTCCAACCGGTCCAGCGCCCGGGCGGCGCCGGGCGGCAGCACCGCGGGATCGAGGCGGTGCAGGCCTGATGCCGATGGCACCGATGGGGTCGTGCCTATGGCCCCGCCCATCCGCAGGGCCCGCCCCGGCCCCTGATCCGGCTCCAACCCCTGCGCCACTGGCTCCCCGGTCAGCACCGCCCGGTCGGTGGCCCGCTCGTGCCGCAGCCGCGCCAGGTAGTCCTGCGGGGTCAGCGGTGCGGGTGCCGCGAAGCGGAAGAAGCGGGTCAGCACGCGCGCCAGCGCGTCGATCTGCGCCGTCTCGACCCGCCCCGCGGCGATGAGCTGCGGCAGCAGGCGCTCGTGCGGCAGGCGCCGCATCAGCACCAGCCAGTCCACGGTGCGCGCCAGCGGGCGGGAGGGTGTCGCGTGCCGCGCAGATTCGGGCCGCGAGGCCTCGGGCTCCTGTGGCGCATTCCCCTGCGGCATGTCCCTTTGCGGCACGGCACCCCGTGGCACGTTCCCCTGCGGCATGTCCCCCTGTCGCATGTCCCCCTGCGACCGTTCTCCCTGCGGCTCGGGCCGCAGCGCCAAGCGTCCACCGCCGTCTTGCTGCAGCGCCATCAGGCCGAGGTAGATGCCGGGGGCGAGCCGGGCGTTCAGGCGCAGCTCCTCGCGGCAGTCGAACTCGCGGGCCGCGAGGGTCGTGAAGTCCAGCCGGTCGTGGCGTACCGGCTTCTTCAGTTTCAAGGCCCGGTCGCGGGTCAGGAACACCCAGGACATGTGGGTCTCCAGGGCCTCGGGCGGCGCGCCGGTGGCGGGGTCGCTCAGCGCCTGCCGCAGGAAGCGCAGCTTGTCATCGAGCGTGGGCTCGCTCGGGCGGTCCTGGCGCGGTGGCGCCGCCCCGGCTGCGGGTGACGTCCGCCCGCGCGTGTTGTTCAAGCCCACTCTCTTCAAACCCACCATGGGGCAAGGCTAGCGGGCGGCTGAGCCGGCCGCTTGAGGCAGCGCAAGGGCGGCGGCCTGCAGACCGCGCCAGGATCCGGCGGGTGGTGACCGCGCCGATGCCAGGGCGGGAGGCAGCGATGGCGCCAGGCTCCGCGGGGCGGCTCCACAGCGCCCCAGAGGCCTCCAGAGCCTCTTCGGCAGGGGGCTTTGCAGTCCCTTCTCGGGTGCTCTTGCTCGCACTCAACCCCGCCAGGCACCCGCGGGCGCACAAAGGCTGATGCGCGGCCACGGTCCTCTTCCGTGGGCGCAGCGGGCCCGCATGGACAAGCACTGGGAACACTTCGAGCATGGCGCCGACATCGGCGTGCGGGGCTATGGCGCGAGCCAGGCCGCCGCCTTCGAGCAGGCCGCGCTGGCGCTCACCGCCGTTGTCACCGACCCGCGCAGCGTGGTGCCCCGGGAGCGCGTGGCCATTGCCTGCGAGGCGGCCGACGACGAGCTGCTGCTGGTCGGCTGGCTCAACGCGCTGACCTTCGAGATGGCGGTGCGGCGCATGCTCTTCGCCCGCTTCGATGTGGCGATCCTGGATGCGGACGCCACCGGCCGGCGGCTGGACGCCACCGCGCAGGGCGAGCCGGTCTCGGTCTCGCGCCACCGGCCGGCGGTCGAGGTCAAGGGGGCCACCTTCACCGCCCTGCGCGTGGGCCGCAACGAGGACGGCCAGTGGGTGGCGCAGACCGTGGTCGATGTCTAGGGCCGCGCAGTCCAGGGCGGCCCGGGCGACCGCGTGGCCGGCCCGTAGCGCTGCGGGAGCCCCGCTGAACGCCGCCGCCCTGCGCACCATGCACCTCTGAAGCACACGATGGACACCCACCGCCTCAAGGAAACCGCGCTCGGCCGCTGGGAGCTGCCCGCCACCGGCGCCATGCGCGTGCCGGTGGTGGTCTATGCCTCCGAGGGCCTGCTGCGCGCCATGGACGACAAGGCGCTGGAGCAGGCGGTCAACGTGGCATCGCTGCCGGGCATCGTGCGGGCCTCCTGCGTGCTGCCCGATGCCCATTGGGGCTACGGTTTCCCGATCGGGGGTGTGGCCGCCTTCGACGCCGCCGCCGGTGGCGTGGTGTCGGCTGGCGGGGTGGGGTTCGACATCGCCTGCGGCGTGCGCTGCCTGCACACCGGCCTCACGCGGGCCGAGCTCATGGACGTGCAGGGCCGGTTGGCCGACGCGCTCTTTCGGCGCATCCCCGCCGGCATGGGCAGCACCGGCGCCATCCACCTGAACGAGGCGCAGATGGACGCCATGCTCACCGGCGGCGCGAAGTGGGCGGTGGGCCGCGGCTGGGGCTGGGACGCCGACCTCGAGCGCACCGAGGAGGGCGGGCAGATGCTGCATGCCAAGCCGGGCGCCGTGTCGGCCCAGGCCCGCCAGCGCCAGCGCGACGAGATGGGCACGCTCGGCAGCGGCAACCACTACCTGGAGGTGCAGGAGGTGCGCGAGCTCTTCGACCCCGCCCTGGCCGAGGCCTACGGCCTGAAGCCGGGCGAGGTGGTGGTGATGATCCACTGCGGCTCGCGCGGCCTGGGCCACCAGATCGGCAGCGAGTTCCTGCGCCGCATGGTGGAGGAGGCGCCGCGCCACGGCCTCACGCTGCCCGACCGCGAGCTGGCCTGCGCGCCCATCACCTCCGACCTCGGCCAGGAGTACCTGGGCGCCATGCGCGCCGCCATCAACTGCGCGCTGGCCAACCGGCAGATCCTCACCCACCTGGTGCGCGAGGTCTTCACCGAGCTGCTGCCCCGGGCCCGGCTCACGCTGCTCTATGACGTGTCCCACAACACCTGCAAGGTCGAGCGGCACCGGGTGGACGGTCAGGACGGCGCGGGTGCAGCCGGTGTAGACGGTGCAGACGGTGCCGCCGCTGCAGCCGCTGCAGCCGGTGCCAGCGTCAACCCGGAGCGCGAGCTCCACGTTCACCGCAAGGGTGCCACCCGTGCCTTCGGTCCCGGCCACCCGGCGCTGCCACCGGCGCTGCGGGCCGCGGGTCAGCCGGTGCTGGTCGGTGGCTCCATGGGCACGGCGTCCCATGTGATGGCCGGCACCGAGGGCTCGGAGGCGCTGGCCTTCTCATCGGCCTGCCACGGTGCCGGCCGGGCGATGAGCCGCCACCAGGCGCTGCAGAACTGGAACGGCCGCAAGGTGGTGGACGAGCTCGCCGGGCGCGGCATCCTGGTGCGCAGCCCCTCGCCGCGCGGGGTGGCCGAGGAAGCGCCCGGGGCCTACAAGGACGTGAACGCGGTGGTCGATGCGGCCGATCGCTGCGGGCTGGCGCGCAAGGTCGCCCGGCTCGAGCCGCTGATCTGCATCAAGGGTTGAGGACGCCACGATGGAAAAGCGCGAACGGGTGTTGTTGATGCTGGCGGGCGATGTGATGACCGGCCGCGGCATCGACCAGATCCTGGCCCACCCCGGCCCACCGGGCCTGCTGGAGAGCCATGTGGGCGATGCGCGCGAGTACGTGCGTCTGGCCGAGGCCGTGAACGGCCCGGTTCCGGCGCCGGTGGCGCCCAGCTACATCTGGGGCGATGCGCTGGCCGAGATGGAGCGTGCCGCACCCGACCTGCGCATCGTCAACCTCGAGACCGCCGTCAGCGCCGACGGCGAGGCCTGGCCCGCCAAGGGCGTCCACTACCGCATGAACCCGGCCAATGTCGACTGCCTGCAAGCGGCCCATCTCGACTGCTGCGTGCTGGCCAACAACCATGTGCTCGACTGGGGCCGCAGCGGCCTGGAGGACACGCTGCGCAGCCTGCGGGGTGCCGGCCTGCACACGGCCGGCGCGGGCGCCGATGGCGAGGAGGCCTGGGCCCCGGCGCGGCTGCCGCTCAAGGGCCGCTCGCCCGAGCGCCCCGGCCAGGTGCTGGTGTTCGGCTTCGGCTGCGCCAGCAGCGGCGTGCCGCGTGCCTGGTCGGCCGGGCCGCGGCGCCCGGGCGTGGCCCTGCTGCCCGACCTGTCCGACGAGACCGCCCGCGTGCTGGCCGACGACGTGGCCCGCCGCCGCGGCGAGGGCGACCTGGTGGTGATCTCCCTGCACTGGGGCGGCAACTGGGGCCTGGAGATTCCCGCCGCCCACCGCAGCTTCGCGCGGCGGCTGATCGAGCTCAAGGCCGCCGATGTCATCCACGGCCATTCCTCGCACCACCCGATGGCGGTCGAGGTCTACCGCGGCAAGCTCATCCTCTACGGCTGCGGCGATCTCATCAACGACTACGAGGGCCTCCACCAGGCGGCCCACCATGTCGGCCACGGCGAGCTGCGCAGCGATGTCGGCTGCCTCTACTTCGCCACCCTGGCCGCACCCGGCGGGCAGTTGCAGCGGCTGGAGATCGTGCCGGTGCAGCTCAAGCGCCTGCGCCTCGCGGCCGCCGACCCCTCGGCCCGGGCCTGGCTCGCCCGCATCTTCACCGCCGGCGGCTACCGCCTCGAGCCGCCCCGCATCCTGCGGGTGCTGCCGGGCTGGCTGCTGCGGTGGCAGACGGGTTGATGCATCGGCGATGCCCGTGCAGGTGTTGGCGATCCGCTCGCCCATGCTCTTCGAGCGTGGCGACCTCCTGCATCGAGTTCAGCCGGCAGCTGTCTCCGCGATGAGGACATCGGCCGGAATGCCCAGGCTGCGGTGCAGCCGGCGGATCATGGCCAGCGTCAACGGGCGCTTGCGGTTCAGGACCTCGTAGACGCGGTTGCTCTTGCCGATCAAGGGCTCGAGGTCCTTCACGGTCAGCCCGCTCTGCTCCATCCGGAACTTGATGGCCTCCACCGGGTCGGGCGCGCCGATGGGGACATACCGGGCCTCGTAGGCCTGCACTAGCGTGGCCAGGATGTCCAGGCGATCGCCCTCCGGCGTGCCGAGCTCAGGGTCGGACTCCATCAGGGCCGAGACTTGCCGCAGGGCCGCCTTGTAGTCGGCTTCGGTGCGAATAGGTTGGATGTCCATGGTGTCCTCTCTGGGGTCGATCAGTCCGGCTCGACCGTGTGCACATCCACGGCGTCGTACGCCGCGTGGGTGCCGACGAACTTCACGTAAACGATCTGCAGCCTGTAGGCGATGGCCACGATCAGCCGGATCTCGTTGCCCTTGATGTTGAAGACCACGCGCCGGTTCTTCAGGATGCTGGCGCTGCGGTAGTGGGCCTTGATGTCTGCCGGCTGCGTCCAGGTGGCCTTCGTCGCCTCATCGAACCAGGCCTTCAAGGGCTGCTCGGCATCGGGGTGCCGCCGCCAGAAAGCCCGGAGCGTGGCAACGGCGATGACTCTCATGCAGCCAGTCTAGTCCCAAAATGGGACCATGACAAGCATCGACGCCGCACCAGCGATCGCTGGAGGCCCTCATCTCATGGGCCCCAGGCCCCGCTCAGGGCGGCCCGGGGTGGCCCACGCACTGGGCCAGCGTGATGCGCTCGGTCGGGCGCAGTCCCAGTGCGGCCGAGAGGTGGCGGCGGTCGACCAGGCCGCGCACCACCGTGCCCAGGCTGAGGCTGGCGCAGAAGAGGTAGACGTTCTGGGCGATGCAGCCCGCGTCGGCGCCGGCCAGGAAGTCGCGCTCGTCGGGCCGCACGCCTTGCATGCGCGCGAAGTCGGCCACATAGACCAGGTTCAGCGGCGCGCTGGCCACGAAATCCTGGCTGCCGGTGGCGGCGCGCAGATCCTCGGCCTTGACCAGCATCAGCCGGTGGGCCCGGGCGTCGTAGCGGAAGGCGCCCTCGGGCAGCACCGCGAAGACGTCGATCTCCTGCCAGTTGTGGGCCGAAGGCGCGGTGCGGCCGCCCTCGCCGTGGCGGTTGACGCCGAAAGCCGCCCACAACAGGCTGGAGAGCAGCTGCAGCGACAGCGCATCGGGCAAGAAGCTGCGGGTGCTGCGGCGCTGCCTGAGCGCCTGCTCCAGCCCGGCGGCGGGTGAGAGCTGCGGCGGCGGCAGCACAACGACATCGGTCTCAAGATTGAGAGGGATGGTGGACATGAGGGGGCTCCAGTGCGGGGTCGGTGAAGTTCGGCGGGATCTCGGTGGGTGTTGCGGGGCTGGCGGGTGGCCTGTGACAGGCTGCCTGGGTGCGCGCCGGTGAGGAACGAGCGATCAGCGATGAGGAACGACCGATGAGGAACAACGGATGAGGAACAACGGATGAGAGATGGGCGATGGGCGATGAGCGACAGGCCGGGGCGGCGGCGCCCCTCAGGGCAGCCGGGCGCCGGCGTCCCGGTCACCGGCCTCGAGGAAGCCGGGCACCGCATCAGCGGGATCGGGGTGGGGCGGGCTCTGCAGGGAGCCACCCTGGCGTTCGTCGGCGCGCTCCATGTCGGTGGCTGCAGGGTCGGGCGCCATGCGGGGCCGGGGGTCGGG
>CAISYQ010000310.1 GCA_903889735.1 uncultured Methylibium sp. | reverse complement strand
GGTAGCCGCCCGGGCCGATGTCCCAGGGCTCGGCGATGAGCCGGCCGCCCGCCAGGAGGGGTGACAGCACCGGGTCCTGCAGCACCGCCTGGAAGAAGGGGCCGCCACGGTCGAAGCCCTGGTCGCCGCGGCCCAGCACCGGCGCGAGGTCGAAGCGAAAGCCGTCCACATGCATCTCGGTGACCCAGAAGCGCAGGCTGTCCATCACCATCTGCAGCACGCGCGGTTGGCGGATGTCGAGGGTGTTGCCGCAGCCGCTGTGGTTGGCGTAGAGCGCGGGCTGGTGCTCGTCCAGGCGGTACCAGCGGGCGTTGTCCAGTCCGCGCCAGCAGAGCGTGGGGCCGTGTTCGTCGCTCTCGGCGGTGTGGTTGAAGACCACGTCGATCAACACCTCCAGGCCCGCGGTGTGCAGGCGCCGGACCATGCGGCGGAACTCGCCGCGGGCATCGGCCGGATCGGCGGCCAGGCGGGGCTCGGGGCAGAAGTAGCCCAGCGTGTTGTAGCCCCAGTGGTTGCGCAGGCCCAGGGCCGCCAGCCGCTGCTCGTCCAGCCACTGCTGCACCGGCAGCAGGCTGAGCGTGGTGACGCCCAGCGCCCGCAGGTGGTTGATGGCGGCCTCGTGCGCCAGCCCGGCGTAGCTGCCGCGCAGGGGCTCGGGCACACCGGGGTGCAGGCGCGTGAAGCCCTTCACATGCAGTTCGCAGAGCACCCGGTCGGCCGGCGGCACGCAGGGCGGCCGGTCATCGCCCCAGTCGAAGACCTCGTGGATGACGCGGGACTTGAGCGCCGCGGCCGCGTTGTCCTGCGGGTCGGGCTGCAGCGGCTGCTGCGGGTCGTGGCCGAAAGGCCCGGCCTGCCAGTCGAGGGCGCCGACGATCTCGCGGCCCCAGGGGTCGAGCAGCAGCTTGCGCGGGTTGAAGCGCTGGCCCGCCTCAGGCTGCCAGGGGCCATGGGCGCGAAAGCCGTAGAGCTGGCCCGGGCGGCCCAGCGCCAGCCCCGGCTGGGCGCGCAGGTAGCCATGCCACACATCCTGGCTGCGGCCGGGCAGGGCGGCACGGTGGGTCTCGATGCGGCCGCTGGCATCGAACAGGCAGAGCTCCAGGCGCTGGGCGTGGGCGGACGGGATGGCGATGTTGAGGCCCTCGCCGTCCCAGTGCACACCCATCGGCCATGGGCGGCCGGCCTCCAGGGACAGCGGGACCGGCGCCGTGGCGCCCTCAGCCCTCATGCGGTCCACTCAAAGAAAACGCAGGCCAGCGGGGGCAGGTTCACGACGATGGAGTCGGGCCGGCCGTTCGAGGCCAGCGGCTCGCTGTGCGCCGCGCCCCAGGGCGTGCCGACATTGCTGCCGCCGTAATGGGCCGAGTCGGTGTTGAGCCGCTCGACCCAGCGTCCGGCGCGCGGCACGCCCAGCCGCAAGCCCGGGTGCACCACCGGCGTGAAATTGCAGGCCACCAGCACCGGGTGGGCATCGCCCGCGCCATGGCGCACGAAGACCAGCAGGCTGCGCGCCGCATCCTCGTGCGAGATCCACTCGAAACCCTCCGGCGCGAAGTCGCGCTGGTGCAGCGCGGGCAGTTCGCGCAGCAGGGTGTTGAGGTCGCGCATCAGGCGCTGCACGCCCGCGTGGGCGGGGTCGGCGCCCTCGTCCAGCAGGTGCCAGTCCAGGCTGTCGTCGTGGTTCCACTCGCGCCGCTGGGCGAACTCGCCGCCCATGAAGAGCAGCTTCTTGCCAGGGTGGCCCCACATGAAGCCGTAGTAAGCCCGCAGGTTGGCGAACTGCTGCCAGGGGTCGCCGGGCATCTTGCCGATCAGCGAGCCCTTGCCGTGCACCACCTCGTCGTGGGAGAGCGGCAGGACGAAGTTCTCGTTGAGGGCGTAGACCAGGCCGAAGCTCATCTCGCCCTGGTGGTGGCGGCGGTGGATGGGGTCGCGCGCCATGTACTGCAGGGTGTCGTGCATCCAGCCCATGTTCCACTTGAAGTGAAAGCCCAGGCCGCCGCCCCAGGTGGGGCGCGAGACCGCCGGGAAGGCGGTCGACTCCTCGGCCATCGTGATGGCCTGCGGACGCTCGCTGCCCACCACCTCGTTGAGGCGCCGCAGGAAGCCGATGGCCTCGAGGTTCTCGCGGCCGCCATGGACGTTGGGGATCCATTCGCCGGGCTGGCGGCTGTAGTCGCGGTAGAGCATGGAGGCGACCGCGTCCACGCGCAGGCCGTCCACGCCGAAGCGCTCGAGCCAGTAGAGCGCGTTGCCGATCAGGAAGTTGCGGACCTCGGTGCGGCCGAGGTTGAAGATGAGGGTGTTCCAGTCCGGGTGGTAGCCCTCGCGCGGGTCGGCGTATTCGTAAAGATGCGTGCCGTCGAAGCGGCCCAGGCCATGGGCATCGGTCGGGAAATGGGCGGGGACCCAGTCGAGGATGACGCCCAGGCCGGCTTCGTGGGCGCGCGCGACGAAGCGGCGCAGGCCGGTGGGGTCACCGAAGCGCGTGCCCTCCTCAGTTGGCGCGCTGAAGCGCGTGTCTGCTTGGGCCGGTGCGCTGAGGCGCGTGTCCGCTTGAGCCGGCGCGCTGAAGCGCGTGTCCGCTTGAGCCGGCGCGCTGAAGCGCGCCGTGGGCGCGTACAGCCCCAGCGTCTGGTAGCCCCAGGAGCCGTCGAAGGGGTGCTCGCTGATGGGCAGCAGCTCCAGGTGGGTGAAGCCCAGGTCGGTGGCGTAGGGGATGAGCTGGTCGGCGAGTTCGTCCCAGTCCAGCCAGGGCGGGCAGGCCGGGTCGGCGGGGCCGCCGTGGCGGCGCCAGGAACCGAGGTGGACCTCGTAGATGCTGATGGGCGCGTCCAGGGCGTTGGCGGCGGCGCGCGTGCTCGACGGCGGCACGGGGGCGGGCAGCGCCGCCACCACGCTGGCGGTGGCCGGGCGCAGTTCGGCGGCGCGCGCCATCGGGTCGGCCTTCTGCGGGAGCCGCTCGCCCTGGGGGCCGAGCAGCGCGAACTTGTAGCGCGCGCCGGCCTGCACGCCGGGGATGAACAGCTCCCACACCCCGCACTCGCGGCGCAGCCGCATGGGGTGGTGGGTGCCGTTCCAGAGGTTGAAGTCACCGACCACGCTGACCCGCGAGGCATTGGGCGCCCAGACCGCAAAGCCGGTGCCGGCTACACCACCCAGCGTGCGCGGGGCGGCGCCCAGCACCTCGAAGGGGCGCAGGTGGGTGCCTTCGGCGAGCAGCCAGACGTCGAGCTCGCCCAGCAGCGGGCCGAAGCGGTAGGGGTCCTCGGCGGTCTCGCGGTGGCCGTCGGCCCAGGTGATCTGCAGCCGGTAGGGCGCGTTGGGGTCGGCCAGGGCCACCTCGCCCTCGAACAGGGCACCGCCCGCGCAGGGCTGCAGTTCTCCGAGCTCGACCGCATCGGGGGTGCCGTCCCCCGCCACGTCCGCACCCAAGATCGCCCCCACGACAACCACCCGCCGCGCCCCGGGGAGCAGCGCCCGGACCCAGGTGCGCCCCTGGGCATCGCGGTGGGGCCCCAGCACGGCGAAGGGGTCGCCGTGGCGGCCCTGTTCCAGGGCCTCGGCGTCGGCATGGCTCAGCATGGCCCGAGGGTAACGCCGCGACGGCCGGGTCGGCCGGCCGTCGCATCCTCATCGCGACGGGGCCTGGCGTCGCGCTGGTACCCGGTCACGCGGCGGCCTGGTGGGCGGGTCCAGCGGCGGACAAGCGGGTGGTCCTGAGGGAGCCGGCGCTCAAGCCTGGGGCTCGACGTGCCAGATCTGCGCGGCGTACTCGCGGATGGTGCGGTCGGCCGAGAAGGGCCCCATGCCGGCGACGTTGAGGATGGCCTTGCGGGCCCAGGCCTCGTGATCCCGGTAGAGCGCGTCCACCCGCGACTGCGTGGCCACGTAGTCGGCGTAGTCGGCCAGCAGCAGGTAGTGGTCGCCGCCCCACAGCAGCGAGTCGATCAGCGGCCGGTAGCGGGCCGGCTCCTCGGGCGAGAAGGCGCCCGAGGCGATGCTGTCGAGCACCGCCTTGAGCTGGGGCTGCTCCTCGTAGAGGCGCATCGGCTGGTAGCCCGCGGCGCGGAGGGCGGCGACCTCGTGGGCGAGCTGGCCGAAGATGAAGATGTTGTCGTCGCCGACGTTCTGGCGGATCTCGATGTTGGCGCCGTCGTCGGTGCCGATGGTCAGCGCGCCGTTCAGCGCGAGCTTCATGTTGCCGGTGCCCGAGGCCTCGGTGCCG
>CAISYQ010000309.1 GCA_903889735.1 uncultured Methylibium sp. | reverse complement strand
AGCCACACGCTGGTCAATGCCTGTGCCCAGACCCGCGACGGCGGCGCGGTCGCCGCCTGCGGTTTGGCGCAGGGCGCCGACCTCCCCGGCACGGTGATGCCCTTCATCCTGCGCAGTGTCTCGCTGATCGGCGTGGACAGCGTGATGGCGCCCATCGCCCGCCGCCAGGAGGCCTGGTCGCGGCTGGCGCGCGATCTCGACCCGGCGCTGCTGGAATCCATGACCACCGAGATCGGCCTGGACGAGGCCATCGAGGCGGCCGCCCGCCTCATGAAGGGCGAGGTCCGCGGCCGGATCGTGGTGCGCATCGCGGGCTGAGCCGGTCCAGGGCCCCACCGCGGTTCCGTGCGCGGGTCAGGGCGCCTTGTGAGGTCTGCCTTGATCTCGCGGCCGGCGCGGCGGCTCAGCCGCCCGTGCCTGGCTTGTGGGGCGGGGGCAGGTCCACCATCACCGCCTGGCCCGGCACCGTGCAGCCGGTGTCGCAGCAGCGGCCCGGCTGGCGGTTGCGGGTGATGGCGCGGCCGGCGTCCTCGGTCGGTGCCAGCACGCCGCGGTCGAGCAGGCGCTCCACCAGGTCGACCTTGTTGCCGACCGGGTACTGGCGCCAGATCTCCTGCTTCATCGCCGCCGGCGATCCGCCGCCGTGCAGGCTGATGACCGAGTACCAACCGCCCTGGTAGGAGGCGGTGAGGTCCTCGACGAAGCGGGCCACCTCGATGCGCTTGTCGTAGGGGACGGCCGGGTTGGCACGCAGCACCTCCGACAGCGTGGCGGCAGTGGCCGGGTTGTGGTCCTCCTCGGGGCCGGGCAGGGCGACGATCAGGCCCCCCGAGACCTCGTGCGCCAGGCGGTGCATGTCGTAGATCTGGGTGGCAAGCAACAGCTTGCCGATGTTGCTGAACACCGGCTCGGGCATGAAGCTGCCGCTGTGCGCATCGGCCGTGCCATAGACGCTGGCGGCCACGCCGCAGGCGAAGAAGCCCTCGGTGATCTTGATCAGCTCCACCATGGGCTCGCGCAGCGAACTCGTCTGGCCGGGGTCGAAGCCGTTGGCTTCGCACATCAGCGCGCCGGCGCCGATCAGCAGATCGCCGAAGCCGGCCCGCGCGCCGATGCAGCTGTGCCGGTGGTGGGTGGCGTAGCTGTAGGTCAGGACCCCCGAATGCGCCCAGTCGCCGGCGTAGAACACGCGCTCCCAGGGCACGAAGACCCGGTCGAAGATCACCACGCCGGTCGACTGACCGTAGCGGCGCGAGAACAGGGCGCTGCCATGCTCGAGCTTCTCGCCCGGACGCCCGGCCGGCCGCGCGACGATGGTGATGCCGGGCGCGTCGACCGGCACCGCGCAGCAGACCGCGAAGTCGGCGTCGGCCTCGGTCATGTTACGGCTGGGCATGACCAGGAACTCGTGCATGTAGGGCGCGCCGGTCACGATGGCCTTGGTGCCGCTGATCACGATGCCGCGGGCGCTTCGCTCCACCACATGCACATAGGTGTCGGGGTTGGCCTGCTGGTGCGGCCGCTGGCTGCGGTCGCCTTTGGCGTCGGTCATGGCGATGCCCAGGGACAGGTCCTGGTCCTGCACATGCGCCAGGTAGTCGGTGAAGCGGGCGCGGTGCTCGGTCGTGCCCTTGGCGTCGTCGAGGCGGGCGCTGACCTGGGCCAGGGCATTGAGTGCGTCATGCGCCAGGTAGCGCTGCGCGCAGCCGGTCTCCTGGCACAGCAGCCGCACGGCCTCGAGCTTGTTGAGCAGGTCGCCGGCCGATTCGTTGACATGCAGCATGCGGTTGACGAGCTTGCCGCGGCTCGTCTGCGTGGCCAGGGCCAGCGGCGCCACGGCGGCGTCGCGCGCGAAGTCGTAGGTGAAGGCCAGTGCGTTGATGCCAGGCTGCAGCGAGGGGGCATCCGCCACCGACTCGATGCGCTGACCATCCACATAGACCACCGGTCGCAGACGCCGCAGCGACTCGCGGTAGCCGTCCCCGCTCATCAGGGTGGCGGGGGACGACAGCGGGGCGGGCACCATGGCGGTCGGGGGCGGGTTCTGGGGGCTGCTCATCGTGGCGGGCATCGCGTTTTCTCCAAGGGTTACCCAAAATTTGAACACTGTTCAATTCATTGGGCAAGGCTATATTCCTGCGATGCCCCAAGCCGCCGCCGATCCCGCGACACCGCTGCCGCCGCCGGCCGCCGATGCCCGCGGCCAGCGCCAGCGGGCGGTGGCCGACGCCAAGCGGGCGCTGGTGCTCGATGCCGCGCGTGCGGCCTTCTTCGAGCTTGGCCTCGAGGGCGCCAGCCTGCGCGAGATCGCCAAGCGGGCCGGCTACACGCCGGGCGCGATCTACAGCTATTTCGCCAGCAAGGAGGAGGTCTACGGCGCCCTGCTGGGTGAGTCGCTGGAGAGGCTGAATGCGCGCATCGAGGCCGCCTGCGCGGGCGCGCCGGGTGGGGGTGACGCCGCCCGGCTCAGGGCCAGCGCCGGCGCTTTCTTCGACTTCTACCGCGAGAACCCGCGCGACCTCGACCTCGGCTTCTACCTCTTCCAGGGCATGCAACCGCGCGGCCTCACGCCCGAGCTCAATGAGCGGCTCAACGCCCGCCTGCGCGACGCGCTCACCGCCCCGCAGGCGGCGCTGCAGGCGCTGGGCATGGCGCCCGATGCGGCGCGGGCCGAGGTCACCGGGCTGTTCGCCCACACCGTGGGCCTGCTGCTGCTCAGCCACACCGGCCGCATCCGGATGTTCGGCCAGGCCTCGCAGGGCTTGTTCGAGACCTACCTGGAGGCGCTCGTTGCGCGTGCCGCCCCGGCGCTGTTGGGCCTCGCGCCCGCCCGTGCCACACCGCCATGAACGCCATCGATCCCGACCGCAGCGTGCTGGTGCTGGTGGACTATCAGCAGCGCCTGATGCCCGCCATCGACCGCGGCGAGCAGGTGCTCGCCCAGGCGCTGCGGTTGGCCGAGGTGGCGGGCGAGCTGGGTATCCCCGTGCTCGGCACTGAACAGAACCCGGCCGGGCTCGGCGCCAACGTCCCGTCGTTGCGTCAGCGCTGCGCAAGCACGCTGGCGAAAATGCACTTCGACGCCTGCGAAGACGGATTGCTGGCGTTCTTGGGTTCTGCCCGGCCCCGGCCGCCAGAGGGCGGGAACCCTGGAGCGCAACCGCTGGCGTCCGTTGCCGACGTGGTGATCGCCGGCTGCGAGGCGCATGTGTGCTTGCTGCAGACGGCGCTCGGCCTCTTGCGCGCCGGCCAGCGCGTGTGGGTCGTGGCTGCGGCCTGCGGCTCGCGTTCGCCGGCCGACCACGCGCTGGCGATGCAGCGGCTGCAGCAGGCCGGCGCAGTGATCGTGAGCGGCGAGATGGTGGTGTTCGAGTGGCTGCGCAGCTGCCGCCATGCGCGTTTCAAGCCGGTGCTGGAGCAGGTGCGGCAGCGGCTCGATTGAGCGACACAGACAAGATGGACCGAGATTGACAGACCGACCGATCGACATGAACCCGACAAGAATGGAGACAGGAATGGACTACGCCAGCTTCTACCGCCGCTCGATCGAGCAACCGGACGCCTTCTGGGCCGAACAGGCCGCGCTGATCGACTGGCAGCAGCCCTTCACCCAGGTCTGCGACAACTCGAACCCGCCTTTCACCCAGTGGTTCGTCGGCGGCAAGACCAACCTCTGCCACAACGCGGTCGACCGGCATGCCGCCAGCCACCCGGATCGCAATGCCCTGATCTGGGTCTCGACCGAGGTTGACCAGGAGCGCATCTACAGCTTCCGCGAGTTGCAGGCCGAGGTGGAACGCATGGCCGCGATCCTGCGATCCCAGGGCGTGAAGGCCGGCGACCGGGTGCTGATCTACATGCCCATGATCCCCGAGGCGGTGTTCGCCATGCTGGCGGCGGTGCGCATCGGCGCCATCCACTCGGTGGTGTTCGGCGGCTTCGCCAGCGTCAGCCTGGCCAGCCGCATTGACGATGCCCAGCCCACCGTGATCGTGAGCGCGGATGCCGGCTCGCGGGGCGGCAAGGTGCTGGCCTACAAGCCGCTGCTCGACGAGGCCATCCGCCTGGCCGAGCACAAGCCGGCGCGCGTGTTGCTGATCGACCGGGGCCTGGCGCCGATGGAGCGGGTGGCCGGGCGCGACGTGGACTACGCCGCGCTGCGCGAGCAGCACCTGGACACCCACGTGCCCTGCGAGTGGGTCGACGCCGCGCACCCCAGCTACACGCTCTACACCAGCGGCACCACCGGCAAGCCGAAGGGCGTGCAGCGCGACACCGGCGGCTATGCGGTTGCGCTGGCCGCGAGCATGAAGCACATCTACCTGGGCAACGCCGGGGAGACCTACTTCTCCACCAGCGACATCGGCTGGGTGGTCGGCCACAGCTACATCGTCTACGGCCCGCTGATCGCGGGCATGGCGACCATCATGTACGAGGGCCTGCCCACCCAGGGCTTCGGCAAGAGCCACGACCCGGCCATCTGGTGGAGCCTGGTCGAGAAGTACAAGGTCACCGCGATGTTCAGCGCGCCCACCGCGGTGCGCGTGCTCAAGAAGCAGGACCCGGCCGCGCTCAAGAAGCACGACCTCAGCTCGCTGCGCGCCCTGTTCCTGGCGGGCGAGCCGCTCGACGAGCCCACCGGCCAATGGATCGCCGAGAGCCTGGGCGTGCCCATCATCGACAACTACTGGCAGACGGAATCCGGCTGGCCCATCCTCACCATCGCCAATGGCGTGCAGAAGCAGGCCTCCAAGCTCGGCAGCCCCGGCATCCCGACCTATGGCTACAAGGTTAAGATCGTCGATGAGGTCACCGGTGAGGACGTGGTGGGCGCCAACGTCAAGGGCGTGGTGGTGGTGGAAGGGCCGCTGCCGCCGGGCTTCATGCAGACCGTGTGGCGCGATGATGCGCGCTTCATCAACACCTACTGGAAGAGTGTGCCCGGCCGGCAGGTCTACAGCAGCTTCGACTGGGGCATCCGCGACGAGGACGGCTACTACTTCATCCTCGGCCGCACCGACGACGTGATCAACGTCGCCGGCCACCGCCTGGGCACCCGCGAGATCGAGGGCAGCATCTCCAGCCACCCCAACGTGGCCGAGGTCGCGGTGGTGGGCGTGGCCGACCAGCTCAAGGGCCAGGTCGCCATGGCCTTCGTGATTGCCAAGGACGCCTCGGCGCTGGGCGATGGCGCCGCGCGGCTCAAGCTCGAGGGCGAGATCATGAAGGTGGTGGACAACCAGCTCGGCGCGGTGGCCCGGCCGGCGCGGGTGCACTTCGTCTCCGCCCTGCCCAAGACGCGCTCAGGCAAGCTGCTGCGCCGTGCCATGCAGGCCGTGGCCGAAGGCCGCGACCCCGGTGATCTCACCACCATCGAGGACCCGGCCGCCCTGCAGCAGATCCGGGCCGTGATCGCTGGCTGAAGAAGAGCCGCTCAGGCGGCAGCGGCCGGCGCCTTGAGGGCCCCGTAGAGGAACCACACCCCGGCGCCTGCGAAGTCGCCGCCCTGCAGCAATTGCGTGCGCGACTGGGCTTCCTCGATGGCGCTGGGTGTCATCACCTGGAACACCTGGTCAGCGGCGAAGCCGGCATCGGTGGAGAGTTTCACCAGGTCCATGTCGTGGACGGCGCCCCAGAAGGGCTCGTTGTTGTTGTAGGTGTCCCAGTCCAGCATGAAGGCGTCGTAGGGGTCCATGCCCTCGTACTGGGGCACCTCGGCGTGCAGCATGGTGCCTCCTGGGCTCAGCAGGCGGTGGATCTCCTTCATGATGCGCGGGATCGCGCGTCCTGAGGTCTCGTGCAGCAGGATGTGGGAGACCACCAGGTCGAAGGAGCCCGACTCGAAGTTGGTCTGCTCGGCGTTCTGCTGCGAGAAATGCACCCGCTTGCCCAGCGATTCGGCGCGGGCATGGGCATAGCGCAGCATCGGTGCGCCGACATCGATGGCATGGACCTCGGCATCGGGGTAGGCATCGACATAGGGCAGGGTGCTGTGGCCCACCGAGCAGCCCATGTCGAGGATGCGGCGCGGCTTGAAATCGGGGCGGTTGCGCTTCAGCCAGGCCACCGCCGAGGCGCCGAGGTCATCGTTCAGATCGCCCATGCGGCCCATGGCGTAGACGTGAACGGCGCGGTCGTAGATGGCGCCGGCGGCCACGTCGTCACGGCACAGCTCGGTGTGGTAGCCGCCTGGCTGGCAGTGGATGTCGACGGCCTGGTGGTAGCTCGGGATCGGCATGGCGGGATCGAGCGTCAGGCTGCCCAGGCTGGCCGGCTGCTGCCGGGCGGCGTCGATCAGCGTGTCGATCTGGCGGTCCACGCTGCTGCTGACCGAGTCCCACATCATCTCCTGGCTGGTGCGCTGCAGCGAGCTCCACATCTGATAGTAGGGCTGGCGCTTCATCAGCGGGCGGACATCGTGGCGGTCGCGGGGCGCGCGCTGGAGGGCGGCCTCGATCTGCGGCTTGACCGATTGCTCGTAGACGCGCTTGTTGCCCGGCGAGACCTCGCTGGCGAGGTGCACCTTGAGGCTCTGCACGAAGGCCTGGCGGGCCAGCTCGTCGTGGGTGGCGCGCGGCAGCATGGCGTGGGCTCGTTGCTGGGTCATGGTGGACTCCTGAAAGTTAGAAGGGCGGTTGACGTGGGGAGGGTTGGGACGATGAGCGCGGCAGGCTAGGGCGATACCGCCGCGATCGCCTGCTCGTAGGTCTCGGGGGTCTCGTTGCGTGCCACCGACTCGCCCTCGTGGTGCACGATGCGCAGCAGACGCCGCAGGTAGTCGGCACGCCAGGCTTCGCGCTGAACGATGACCTCGGCCGAGGGCTGGAAGCCGTCGATCTCGCCCGGGAGGAGCTGGCCGCGCGACTCGGCCAGCCGCTCGGCGGTGTCGAGCCGCTCACGCAGCACCGACACCTCGGCGGCCAGGGCCATCACGATGGCGAGCAGCTTGTCGCTGTCGGGGTCGTCCATGAAGACGGGGCGCTTGCCTTTGGCCTTGCGTGACATGAAAACTCCTGGGGTTGGGGTCCGAACGGGTCATGGTAGTACCCAAGGGCGTCGCCGCGCAAGCGGGCGCGCCCCCCTGTAGGAGGGTCGGCTTGGCATCAGCCGGTCGCGTCGGGGTCTTCGGTGTCCTCGGGTGGGCGATCTGCGTTGCCCGCCGCCGCCATGGCGCGCAAGCGCCTCCAGAGGGTGGTCCGGCTGATGCCCAGCGAGCGGGCGGTGTCGTCCCTGCGGCCCTGGGTGTCCTGCAGCGCCTGGGCAATGTCGGCGGCGTTGCTGCCGGCCCGGGACCGGGACCGCGGGCTTGGCGCGTGGTCCGGCGTGGGGTCCGGCGGGCGAGCCGGCCCAGGCTCCGTCAGGCCGTGTGCCGGCGCGGATGGCTGTGATGCCGATCCAGATACAGGTGTTGCTGTGGCTGGGGCCGGTGAGGGCGGTGATGGTGGTGGTGACGACCTGAATGATGGTCCGACTGACCCTCCGGACAGCGCTGGATATGGTGATGTGGAGGGCGGCGCGGAAGAGAGCGAGGTCCTGGCCTCGTAGAGCTCGGGAAAGTCGATCTTCACCCCTTCGTAGGCGTCTTCGTCGAGCGAGCTGAACTGCGCCAGGTAGACGGCGAGCCGCTCTGACACGTTTTCCAGCTCGCGCACATTGCCGGGCCAGCTGTGGCGGCGCAGCACCGGCATCAGGGGCGCCAGGGCCAGGTCGGCGGGCAAGCTCGATCCGGCCCGGCGCAGTGCGGCGTACAGCATCTGCAGGGCCAGCAGGGGGATGTCCTCGGAGCGCTCGCGCAGCGGTGGCAGGCGCAGCTGCAGGATGTTGAGCCGGTAATAGAGGTCCTCCCGAAAGCGCTGCTCCTCGACCCGCTGGCGCAGCGGCTGGTGGGTGGCCGCGATGATGCGCACGTTCACCGGAATCGGCCGCAGTCCGCCGAGTCGCACGACCTCCTTCTCCTGCACCACCCGCAGCAGCCGGGTCTGCAGCGTGAGCGGCATGTCCCCGATCTCGTCGAGGAAGATCGTGCCGGTGTGGGCCACCTCGAAGAGGCCGGGCTTGCCGCCCTTGCGCGAGCCGGTGAAGGCGCCTTCCTCGTAGCCGAACAGCTCGCTCTCCAGCAGGGGTTCCGGGAATGCCGCGCAGTTGACCGCCACGAAGGGCCCGCTGCTGCAGGCGCTCTCGTTGTGAATGGCCTGGGCCATCAGTTCCTTGCCGGTGCCGCTCTCGCCGATGATCAGCACGGTGGAGTTGCTGGCCGCATAGCGCCGGGCCGTGCTGCAGGCGTGCAGGAAGGCCGGGCTGCTGCCGAGCAGGTGGCTGAAGCGGTAGCGTGCGGTCAGCTGGCGCGGCCGCTTCTCGCTGCGCAGGTGGCTGTCGGCGCGGTGGATCAGGCCGGCGTCCTGCAGCGTCAGGAGCGCGCCCGTCACGCCCCCGGCCTCGCGGATCGGCATGCGGTTGCCCACCACCGTGCGCCCCCCCACCGTCATCACCGCCGCCAGCTCGGGCTGGCCGCTGCGGATGACGCTGCCCAGGCTGAGGTCGGCCGAGAGCTCGGGCAGCGGCTGGCCGATCAGCTGCGCCGCATTCACGCCGAGCAACGCTTCCATGGCAGGGTTGATGGCGGTGATGCGGTCGTCCTGGTCCACCGCGATCACGGCCTCGTGCAGGTGCTGCAGGACGGCGTCTCGCTGCGCGTAGCGTTCGGCCTCGAGCCGGCGCGCCCGGGCCATGTCGATCGCATCGTTGAGCGCCTGGTGCACGGCACCGGCGGTGTAGGCCAGGATGCCGGTCATGCCGTGCTGTTCGGCCAGGTCGATCACCAGGCTGGAGCCCACCACGACCGTGTAGCCTTCCACGGCCAGCGCCGCCACGCACTCGCGCGCCTCGTCGGCGGTGCGGTAGCTGCGCTGTGCCACCTCCACCTTCAGCAGGCCCTTGCCCATCTCGATCTCGGCGCTGGTGTCCCGGTAGGTCACGATGCCGACCCGGTCGGAGAGGGCCTGGGCTTTCAACAGGGCCTGCCAGATGTCGAAGCCGCCCACCTTGATCGTCGCCACCGGCGTGCGCAGCGCGTTGCGCAGGATCTCCGCATTGGCGCCGGCGCTGACGAAGACATCCGAGAGGCCCGCGCTCTCCCGGGCCCGCGCCGCGCCGATCGAGCGGTCGAACACTTCGTCGATCACCTCGATGTCGGCCCGGCCCTGGTAGTCGGCCGCCACCGAGTAGACCAGCCGTGACAGGCTCTTGTAGCCGATGACGCAGATGCGCGGGCGGGGGGTGAAGACGGCGGGCAGGGCGGCAAGGCGCATGGGCAGGATCCAGGGCGAAGGCCCAGGACGCGGGTGAGTCCAGGGTAAAAATGAAACGTTGATGAAACGTTTCAAGAGAATTGTGACGTTTCAATGATTCCCTGGGGGGCCCCTTTGGGGCCATAACCTATCGTTAACCCTTTATTCTTACGATGGCATCGACCTTGCTTTGGGTTGACGCGCCGCAATCCTGCTCGGCTCTGAAACAAACACCCGCGAGGCTCGTTCCATGTCGGCTCTGAAGGATGTCGTGGTGCTGGACCTGACGCACATGTTGTCGGGTCCCTACGGCGCGATGCTGCTGAGCGACATGGGGGCGCGCACGATCAAGGTCGAGCCCCCCGGGGCCGGCGAAGGCACCCGGCAGCTGCTTGCAAACAGCCCCGATTACGCCCGGCAGGGCATGGGCGCCTACTTCCTCACGCTCAACCGCGGCAAGGAAAGCGTCTGCATCGACCTCAAGAGCGAGGTCGGGCAGGGCGTGTTTCACGACCTCGTTCGCCATGCCGATGTGGTGATTGACAACTTCAGCGTGGGCGTCACCCGCCGCCTGAACATCGACCACGCCACCCTGTCGGCGATCAACCCCCGCATCGTCACCTGCTCGATCACCGGCTTTGGCGAGACCGGCCCCGACATCGACCGGCCCGCCTTCGACCAGGTGGTGCAGGGCATGGGCGGCGGCATGTCCATCACCGGCTTCCCGGACAGCCCACCGCTGCGGTCGGGCATCCCGATTGGCGACCTGGGCGGCGGCATGTTCGGCGTCATGGGCATCCTGGCGGCGCTGGTCGCGCGCCAGAGCACGGGGCAGGGCCAGCATGTCGACATCTCCATGCTCGACGTGCAGATCTCCATGCTCAACTACATGGCGACCATGCACCTGATGTCCGGCCACATCCCGGAGCGCATCGGCAACAGCCACTTCGTGCATGTGCCCTACAACGCCTACCGCACACGCAACGGCCACATCATCGTCGCCTGCATCGGCGATGCCTTCTTCGCCAAGTTCCGCGAGGTCCTGCCGCTGCAGCTGCTGCAGGAAGAGCGTTACCTGAAGCAGCCGGCCCGCTATGCCGACAAGGCCCTGATCGACGAGGCCATCCAGCAGGCGCTGGTCGAGGAGGACTCCGAGGTCTGGCTTGCCAAGCTGCGGGCCGCACGCATTCCCTGTGCACCCGTCAATGATTTCGCCCAGGCGCTCAACGATCCGCAGGTCTTGTCGCGCGGCATGGTCATCGAGGTGCCGCTCCCTGAGGGCGGCACGGTGCGCATGCCCGGCAACCCGGTCAAGCTCTCCGGCGATGCGCCCGGGGCCACCTTCACCGCCCCACCCACGCTGGGCCAGCACAGCGACACCGTGCTGTCCTCGCTGCTGGACTACACGCCCGATCGCATCGCCGAACTGCGCGCGGGCCGGGTGATCGGCTGAAGCCCCTCGCCGCCCTTCCTGACATTCCCACCGATCTTGCTTCCCCACAGGAGCCCCCCGCCATGACGGCCCAAAAGCGATCTCTCTACCGACTCGGCGTCGACGTCGGCGGCACCTTCACCGACCTGCTGCTGATCGACGAAGCCACTGGCGAGACCTACTCGGCCAAGGTGCCCTCGACCCCCAAGGATTCCTCCGTGGGCGTGCTCAACGGCATCGCCAAGCTCTGCGACCAGTACGGCATCAGCGCCGCCGACATCGGCCATGTGATGCACGGCACGACGGTGGCCACCAACACGGTGCTGGTCAACAACGGTGCACGGGTCGGCCTGGTGGTGACGCGCGGCTACCGCCAGACGCTGCAGATCGCCCGCTCCTACGTGCCCGGTGGCCTGGGTGGCTGGGTGATCTACAACAAGCGCCCGCTGCTCGCGCCACTCGAACTCACGATCGAGGCCGACGAGCGGCTCGACGCCCGCGGCGCCGTCGTCACCCCGCTGGATGAAGCCACGCTGCGCACCCGCCTGCAGAGCCTGGCCGGCCAGGGCATCGAGGCGCTGACCGTCTGCCTGATCCACGCCTATGCCAACGGCGCCCACGAGCGCCGCGTGCGAGAGATCGCCGAAGAGGTGCTGCCCGGCATCCCGGTCTCGATCTCCAGCGAGGTCATCCCCGAGATGTACGAGTACGAGCGCACCGAGACCACGGTCGTCAACTCCTACATCCGCCCGGTGGTGTCGCGCTACCTCACCAACCTGCACCGCGAGCTCGACAAGCTCACGCCGGGCGTCAAGCTGCACATCCTGCGCTCCGACGGCGGTCTGGCCTCGGTCGATGCCGCACGCAGCAGCCCCGTCAACCTGCTGATGAGCGGGCCCGCCGGCGGCGTGGCGGGGGCCCAGTGGATCGCCCGCCAGTCGGGCTTCAAGAACCTGCTGACCTTCGACATGGGCGGCACCTCCACCGACGTGTCCCTGATCCAGAACGGCGTGGCCCAGACCCGCCGCGAGACCCGGGTGGCCGACGTGACCGTGCGGGCCCCGTCGATCGACGTGCGCACCGTCGGCGCCGGTGGCGGCTCGATCGCCTATGTGCCCGAGCTGACCCGCGCCCTGCGTGTCGGCCCCCAGAGCGCGGGGGCCGATCCCGGCCCGGCGGCCTATTGCAAGGGCGGTGACAAGCCCACCGTGACCGACGCCAACGTGGTGCTCGGCTACCTGCCCAGCGGCTCCAAGCTCGGTGGCGACATGAGGATCGACCGCGAGCTCGCGCTGAAGGCGGTCGCCGGCATCGCCCAGGCCCTGGAGAAGACCCCCGAGCAGGCCGCCGAGGGCGTGATCAACATCGTCAACGAGAACATGTTCGGCGCGCTGCGCCTGGTCTCCATCGAGCAGGGTTACGACCCGCGCGACTTCGCGCTGGTGGCCTTTGGCGGCGCGGGCCCGTTGCACGCCAACGCCCTGGGCAAGCTCATGGGGTCGTGGCCGGTGATCATCCCTCCGGCGCCGGGCGTGCTCTGCGCCTATGGCGACGCCACCACCCGCGTGCGCGACGAAGCCTCGCGCACCTTCATCCGGCGCGTCGACGAGACCTCGGACGCCGAGGTCCGCCAGCAACTCGATGAGCTCGTGGTACTGGCCGGGCGCACGTTGGTCGAGGAGGGCGTGCCGGTCTCCGAGCAGCATGCTGGCTACCAGATCGACGTGCGCTACCGCGGCCAGGGCACGCGACTCACGCTGACCGTCACCCCCGAGGAGCTCGCGGCCGGCGGCCTGGCGGGCATCACCCGGCGCTTCGACGAGATGCACACCCAGCTCTACACCTTCGCGCTCGACGCGGCCCACGAGCTGGTCAATCTGCGCGCCATCGTCGAGGGGCCCGAGACCCTGGTCAAGGCCGACCAGCTCGAGCAGGCCGGCCCCGATCCGAAGTCGGCCGAGATCGACCGCAGCGAGCTCTTCTTCGAGGGCCGCTCCATGCCGGCCGGCATCTACGACCGCAGCCTGCTGAAGGCCGGCCACCGGGTGCCGGGGCCGGCCATCGTCTGCCAGATGGACACCACCACGCTGATCCTGCCCGGGCACACCGGCGAGATCGACCGGATCGGGAACATCCTGATCCGCCCGAACACCTGACCCGGCCGGAGAACCCCCATGCCTGCCACCATCGTCCAGCCCAACACCACGCCCTTTCGCCAGCTCGTGGTCGATTCGATCACCCTCGACATCATCGAGAACGCGCTGCGCAACGCCCGCGCCGAGATGGATGCGGTGCTGTTCCGCACCGCCATGTCGCCCGGCATCCGCGAGCAGCACGACGCCTTCCCCATGATTGCCAACCAGGACGGCAAGATGGTCGTCGGGCAGTTCGGCTCCTTCATCCACGGCTTCGTCAATGCCTACGAGGGCACGATCGAGGACGGCGATGTCTTCCTGACCAACGACCCCTACTCCTGCAACGGCGCCGTCAGCCACCTCAACGACTGGTTGGCGATGATGCCGATCTTTCACGAGGGCCGGCTGGTCAGTTGGGCAGCGATGTTCGGTCACATGACCGACAACGGCGGCAAGGTCCCGGGCAGCCTGCCCACCGACGCCGCGCAGATCTTCGAGGAAGGCTTGCAGATCCCGCCGGTGAAGATCGTCCGCCGCGGTGAGCTCAACCAGGAGCTCTTCAGCGTGCTGCTGCGCAACAGCCGCGTGCCGGAGTGGAACCGCTCCGACTTCAACGCCATCCTCGCCTCGCTGCGGCTGGCCGAGCGCCGCGTGCACGAGATCGCGGTGCGTTTCGGGGTGGACGAGTACATCGCCGCCATGGCCGAGATGCTGGACCGCAACCGCCGGGCCATGAGCACCATCATCAAGATGGTGATCCCCGAGAAGCGCGCCTACTTCGAGGACTACATCGACGACGACGGCGTCGGCATGGGCCCCTACAAGATTGCCTGCAGCCTGTGGCGCGAGGGCGATGTCGCCCACTTCGACTTCACCGGCACCGACCCCCAGTCCATCAGCTCCGTGAACTTCTTCCTCAACGAGGAAATGTTCAAGATGTTCCTGGGCGCCTTCGTCATCAACCTCTTTGACCCGCAGATCCTGTTCAACGACGGTTTCTACGAGCTGGTGCAGGTCAAGATCCCGGAAGGCTCCATCCTCAAGCCCAAGCGCCCGGCGGCGCTGTCCTGCCGCACCCACCTGCTGGGCCGCATCTTCGACATCATGGGCGGCGTGCTCGGGCAGGGCGCGCCGGAGGCGCTCAATGCCGCGGGCTTCTCGGACAGCCCCCACCTGATGTACTCGGGCTACGACCGCCATGGCGAGTGGTTCCAGCTGTTCCAGATCGGCTTCGGCGGCATCCCGGGCCGGCCCTCGGGCGACGGTCCCGACGGTCACTCGCTGTGGCCCTCGTTCACCAACGTGCCCAACGAGTTCCTCGAGAGCTATTTCCCGCTGCGCATCAACACCTACGAGTCCATCGCCGACTCGGGCGGCGCGGGCCTGCACCGCGGCGGCAACGGCGTGTGCACGGCCTATGAGTTCCTCGAGCCGGGCGAGATCTCCATCCACGACGACCGCTGGCTCACCCATCCCTGGGGTGTGAACGGCGGCAACCCGGGCGGGCGCAGCAACAAAGAGCTGGTGCGGGCCGATGGCAGCCGTGAATGGCTGCCCTCCAAGTGCGACCGCATCAAGGTCGCGGCCGGCGATGTGCTGAACTTCAACACCTGGGGCGGCGGTGGCTGGGGCGACCCGCTCAAGCGCCCGGCCGAGCGCGTGGCGACCGATGTCGCGCGCGGTCTGGTCAGCGTGTCCGGCGCCCGCGCCTATGGCGTGGTGATCACGGCTGGCGGCGGCGTGGATGAAGCGGCCACGGCCGCCTTGCGCGCCGAGATGGCCGCCACGCGCCCGCCGATCGAGCTCTTCAACCGCGGCGGCACGATCGAGGAACTCAAGGCCCGCTGCAAGGCCGAGACCAGCTTCGAGCCGCCCCGCACGCCGGTCTTTGCCAACTGGATGGGCCGCAACAGCCGGGTGCGGGAATCGGCATGACGAGCGACGCTGTCTTCATCAACGAGGTGGGCCCGCGCGACGGGCTCCAGAGCCAGAAGGTGCTGGTCAGCACCGAGGACAAGCTCGCGTTGATCCAGGCCCTGGTGGATGCCGGCCTGCGCAGCATCGAGGCCGCGAGCTTTGTCTCGCCCAAGGCGGTGCCGCAGATGGCCGATGCCGATGCGCTGTTCGCCCGGTTGCCCGATCGCGACCGCGTGGCCTACTCGGCCCTGGTGCCCAACCGCCGCGGCCTCGACCGGGCGCTGGCCGCCGGCGTGCCCGAGATCGCGGTGGTGCTGTCGGCCACCGAGACCATGAACCTGCGCAACATCAACCTCAGCCTCGCGCAGACCGAAGCCGTTTGCGTCGAGACCGTGCAGGCGGCGCTGGCAGCGGGTGTCCGCGCCAAGGCCTATGTGGCGGTGGCCTTCACCTGTCCCTTCGAGGGCGCGGTGGACCCGGCGGTGGTGCGGCGGCTCTCGCGCCTCATGCGCGAGGCCGGCGCCGAGGAGATCGTGATCGCCGACACCATCGGCGCGGCCCACCCACGCGAGGTCGGTGCGCTCATGAAGGCCCTGGCCGCTGACCTGGGCGCTGAACAGCTCTCGGCGCATTTCCACGACACCCGCGGATTTGCGCTGGCCAACATCTGGGCCTGCGTGGAGGCCGGCGTGCGCCGTTTCGACAGCAGCCTTGGCGGCCTGGGTGGCTGCCCCTTCGCGCCCGGCGCGGCCGGCAATGTGGCGACCGAGGACGTGGTGCTGATGCTCGAACAATGTGGTCTGCGCACCGGCATCGACATCCCGGCCCTGCGCCGAGCGATCGCATTGGCCGAGCGGCTGGTGGGGCACCCGCTGGGCGGCCGGACGGCACGCTGGCTGCAGTCGGAAGACGCCCGTGCCCAACAGCGCGAGGCCGCCACGAACACCGTGGCTGCGGCGCCCGCACCGGTGGGGGCCTGAGCCGATGAACCGCCTGAAGAAATGGGCCGCCTCGATCGCCCCGCTGGCGATCATCGCCGGCCTGCTCTATGCCGGGTTGTTCATCAAGCCGGTGGCGCCCGCAACCGACCTGAGCACGGCGCTCATCAGCTACCGCGATGCCTTCTACGGCATCGCCGTGCCGGAGCCGCGCGTGCTGTGGGCCGTGGGTCGAGACGGCAAGCTCCTGCGCAGCGAGGATGCGGGCGTGCAGTGGGCCCAGCAGGCCATCCCCTCGCTGGTCAACCTCCAGTCCATCGCTGCCTGGGATGCGCAGCATGCGGTGGTGGTGGGCAACGCCACCACAGTGCTCGTCACGTCCGACGGTGGCCGGCAGTGGCGCGCCGCCTCCGGCCTGCCGAGCGCGGGCGAGTCGCAGAAGCTCATCCGCGCCCGCATCGCCTCGCCGACCCAGGCGCTGGTGGTTGGCGAATTCGGCGCGGTGTTCGTGACCGATGACGGCGGCGCCACCTGGCGCGCCATCGGCAAGTCCGAGGACGTGGCCTGGCACGACATCGCTGCCCTGCCCGAGCGGGTGTTGGTGGCCGTGGGCGAATTCGGCCGCATCCAGCGCTCGACCGACGGCGGTGCAACCTGGTCGGCGGTGCCCAGCCCGGTGAAATCCACACTCACGGCCCTGCGCTTTCGCGATGCCGACCACGGCGTGGCGGTGGGCCTGGAGGGCGCCGTGCTGACCACCGCCGATGGCGGTCGCAGCTGGCAGCCGGCGGCGTCGCCGACGAAGGAACACCTCTTCGACGTGGCCGCCGGCCTGCCCGGCGGCGATGCCTGGCTGGCCGTGGGCGACAAGGGCCTGCTGCTGCGCGGCAGCTCTGAAGGCCGCTGGAGCGCCGCCCGCATGGAGGCCGGCAGCTATGCCTGGCACACCCAGATCGTGCCGACCGAGGCGGGCCTCTACCTGGCCGGTGCGCAGCTCGCGCGCCTCGGCCCCAACGGCCAAATGAACCGGTTCCGATGATGTCCGACGTCAAGTCCTTGTCTCCCGCCTCCTCGGCGCCCGACCGCGTCGAACGCTTCGTCGGCTGGTGCATCGCGCACCGTGTCGCGGTGCTGGTCCTGATCGGGCTGATCACGGCGGTGTTCGGTGTGCTGGCTGCGCGCATCGAGATCAAGACCGTCTTCAACGATCTCCTGCCGACCAACCACCCCTACATCGCCGTCCATCAGAAGTTCAAGCAGACCTTCGGCAGCTCCAACCTCGTCAGCGTCATGCTCGAGGTGAAGGACGGCGACATCTTCCAGCCCAAGGTGCTGGAGAAGATCCAGACCGTGACCAAGCGTCTGGAGCTCGTGGACGGCGCGAACCAGTTCCAGGTCATCTCGCTGGCCGCCAAGAAGCTCAAGGAGGTGCGGTCCTCCACCGAGGGCATCGACATCCAGCCGCTGATGTGGCCCAAGGTGCCGACCACCGACGAGGGTGTGGCCCGTCTGCGCGACGCCGTGTTGCGCAACCCGCTGGTCTACGGCGCCTATGTCTCCACCGACCTGAAGGCCGCGCTGGTGACCGTGGATTTCTACGACGCCGAGCTGAAGTACGAGAAGGTCTTCGACCAGATCACCGAGATCCAGCGTGCGGTCGAGGGCGACGGCGTGACCGTACGCCTGGTCGGCGAGCCCATCCTCTACGGTTGGGTCAGCCATTACCTGCCCGAGACGGCGCGCATCTTCCTGATCACGATCGCCGCGCTGATTGCGCTGCTCTTCATCACCGCACGCACCTGGCGCGGCACGCTGCTGCCCCTGCTGGCGGGCGCGGTCAGCTCCATCTGGGCGCTGGGCACCGCCAGGCTGCTCGGCTTCCACATGGACCCACTGATCATCGTGGTGGCTTTCTTGATCGTGGCGCGGGCGATCTCGCACTCGGTGCAGCTGGTGTCGCACTTCGATGATGAGCTCGAGCGCGGCGCGCCGGATGCCCGCAGGGCAGCGGCCGCCGCGATGCGCGCCCTCTTCAAGCCGGGCATGCTGGGGGTGGTGGCCGATGCCGGCTGCATGATCGTCGTGATCCTGGTGCCCATCCCGCTGCTGCAGAAGGTGGCGATCATCGGCACGGTCTGGGTGCTGACCATCGCGGTCAGCGCCTGCGTGCTGACGCCGGTGTTGCTGTCCTTCATCCGCGAGCCGCGGCGCTTCGCCCATCCGCTGAACCTGCAGCCGGTCATGCGCGCGGTGCTGGGGCGCTGCGTGTCCCTGGCGCTCTCGCCCATGCGCTATGCGGCGGTGGGCATCACGGCGCTGATCTTCGTCGTCGGCACGGTCTATGCCTTCAACCTCAAGGTCGGCGATGCCAACCCCGGCTCGCCCATCCTCTGGGGCGACTCCACCTACAACCAGGACGCCGCGGCCATCAACCAGCGCTTCCAGGGCGCCGATCGGATGTTCGTGGTGGTCTCCGGCGACAAGACCGATTCGCTGAAGGAACCCGCCGCGCTGCGCACCATGGCCCAGCTCCAGGCCTTCCTCGAGGCCCAGCCCGAGGTCGGTGGCACGGTGTCCATGGCCGATCTGGTGCCGGTCATGAAGGGTGTGCTGCGCGAGGGCAATCCTCGCTACCAGGAGTTCGGCTCCAGCGCCGCCGACAACGGCGAGATCATGTACCTGTTCACCTCGTCGTCCGACCCCGGCGACATCGACCGCTTCGTCGAGCCGCAGTACAAGGACGCCTCCGTCACGGTCTTCTTCCGCGACCACCAGGGTGAGACCATCCGCGCCGCAGTGGCCCGGGTCGAGGCCTTCATCGCCGCCCATCCCGACAGCCCCGTGACCATCCAGCTCGCGGGCGGCCTGGTGGGCGTGCTCGCGGCGGTCAACGAGATCATCTTCGCCAAGCAGATCGAGAGCATCGCGCTTGCGCTGCTGGTCCTGGTGATCTGCTGCGCGGTCACCTACCGGTCGCTGGCGGCCGGCATGTTCTTCATGGTGCCGGTGCTGTTGTCCAATGCGCTGACCTTCAGCTTCATGGCCTGGGCCGGCATCGGCATGAACATCAACACCCTGCCCATCGCCGCCCTCGGCATAGGCCTCGGCGTGGACTACGCCTTCTACGTGGTCGATGAGATCCGCGAGGAGCTGCGCAAGGGCTGCCTGCTGCCGGCGGCCGTGGAGCGCTCGCTGCTTGGGGCCGGGCGCGGTGTGCTGGTGACCGCCGCCACACTGATCACGAGCGTGGTGATCTGGTACAGCTCCTCCATCCGCTTCCAGGCCGAAATGGGTATCCTGATGGCGCTGTGGCTCTTCATCTCCGCCATGAGTTCGTTGCTGCTGATGCCGGCCCTCGTCGTTATCCTCAAGCCCCGTTTTATCTTTGATACGGCCGCGTCGGCCAACGGTGGGCACAACGCCCCGTCGGCGCCGCAGCCTGTCCCCGCGTCACCCTGAAAAGGCGGCATTCACCGCCCCTCCACGCCGCCAGCCCAGGCTGGTTTTCTTCTCTCACCACGACAAGCAACAGGAGCCATCCATGAAGCGAGATTGCAACCCGTCCGGGCCCCGCAAAGGCCGTCCGTTCCCTTCGCGACTCCGCCCTGCGGTGGTCGCCCTGCTGGCCCTCGGCGGCTCGGCGGCTGCCGGCCTGGCGGTGGCGCAGACGTCCGACGCCGATTCGGCAGAGAAGACCTTCACCCTCGGCGGCTATGTGCGCGCCTGGGCCTCGATGAACCTGCAGGACCAGCCCGAGACCAAGGGCGACGACAAGCACAAGATGTCGATGCTGCGCGGCTCCATCCTGCTGGATGCCGACTACAAGCCTTCCAGCACGCTGCGCTTCAAGGCGATTGCCCGCGTGGACCGTGAAGCCAGAACGAGTTACCTCAAGTCGCTCGAGGCGGACAGTCCAAGCCCCAAGGCCGTCAAGCCGGTGGGCTCGACCGCCTGGACCTTTGATACGGCCGCAGGCGGCAATGTCGGTGGTTTGCAGAATTTCTATGACAACGGTGAGTTCCGCGAGTGGTGGGTGGAGAGTGATGTCACCGACCGTGTCAAGTTCAAGTTCGGCCGCCAGCAAATCGTCTGGGGTGAGACCGACTTCTTCCGCTCCCTCGACGTGGTGCACGGATTCGACTACTCCTGGCGCTCCTTCCTCGAAGTCGAGAACGAGGAACTGCGCAAGCCCCTGGTGATCCTCCGCTCCCAGATCCAGGTGCCCGAGGCCAAGGGTTCGCTCGATGTGTTTGTTCGTCCGGGCTGGGACCGCGATGGCGACATCGGCAATACCTATGACCTGGCTGGCGGACGTTGGGCCTCGCAGCCCACGCGAGGTGCGAGCTTCCTCTACGCCACGTCGTACAACTATCACAGCAAGGGTGCCGACCAGGACGACGTCACAGGCGGCATCCGCTGGCAAGGTATTGCCGGCCCGGTGAACTACTCGGTGGCCTGGATCAACACTTTCAATAACGATCCAGTGGCCAATCCCTGTCCGGCCAACTTGGCGCTCTTGGGCACGACTGGCGCGGTGTCTTTCAAGCAGGCGCCTGTAGCTTGTGGGTTTGTGCAGACGCCCTACACGGGCGGGGTGGCTGGGCAGCCACAATTTGGCGACTGGATCTTCCCCAAGACGAACATCTTCGGTGCAACGGCTTCGGGTTACGTTCCTGCTGTGGATGCGGTGTTCACCATGGAGTTGGGCTACCAGCGTGACCGCTCGTTCAACTACGGTTTCGTCAATCAGGGGCCGGTTGGCACCAACCTCCCGGGGCGTACCAACTTTGTGGCGCCCGGCGCGCTTGGCGTGATCCAGAAGAACACGCTGACGACCATGATCCGCATGGACAAGCAGCTGGACCTGTCGGACCTGATCGGCACCAGCCGGCCTTCGTTCTCTTCCATCCAGCTCTTCAACACGCGCATCCTGAACTTCAATGCCGCCGAGGAGATCGTGCAGCTGGCCTACTGGGGTCGCGCACGCAGCAAAGATTCGGCGCTGCTGACGGGCTTCATCGTGATGAACTACGACAACGACCGCATCAACCCGGGCCTGGCCGCGGGTTGGGACATGAGCTACGGTGGCGGTTTCATCATCCCGTCCATCGAGTTCGTGCTGGGTGACAAGTGGCGGGTCAAGGCCGAGGCTGATTTGTTTTACACCTCCGGCAACGAGAAGAAAAGCTATCTGAGCCCAACTACTTTCCTCTACGAAGAGCAAGGCAAGGGCGCCGGCTTGATGGGCTACTTCTCCAAGTCCAACCAAGCCATGATCCGCGTCACCCGACAGTTCT